>VBBD01000018.1 GCA_005882895.1 Candidatus Bathyarchaeota archaeon
ACCGGCCAGGTTGTCTGCAAGAAATGCGGACGCGTCAATACCTTTGGACTGTTCGCATGCCCATTCTGCGGCCAGACAGCCGGATAATCCCGGCTACACTGCTACAGCCTCCGCTATCCTCCAACTTCTGAGCCAAAAAACCGCCCCCGTGTAAGACTCAAGCCTAGGGCAGAGCGTAGCGAGAAAAAACCGACAGCTACCTACTGATGAGAGTTCTCGCTCTTATCCTGTTCAGGGTTTGTTCTCTTCAAAACTGGCATTGTTCCGGTGACAATAGTGGTTGGAACAACAGCCAGAGTCCTGGTAGGGGGAGGACCAGGTGGAGCTTGCACGGGGCTGGACGGAGCCTGTTTGAACTCCACTGGCGGAAGGGGCTCCATGGATGCTTGGTGTGCCATGTCTGCTTTGAGCGCGGCGACCATCGGATGGAGATCCAGACCCGGCATAGAACTCGACCCGACGCGAGCCGACGTTGGAACTTGCGGCTGAGTTACGAGGGCTCCGATTTGCCTGTGGGTCGATTTCAGAACCTTGAAGAGTCCTAGAGCTACGCCCAGTCCGCTGATAATCGTCAGAACAGCGATTAGCGAGCCGTCAGCCTGAAGCACATCGTTAACGTAGGCTTGCAAATAGATGTTGTTCAAGTATTCCTCGACGATCCAGGAGGAAAGTAGAAGGATCACCAGCATCTGCAAGATCATTATAGCCTTAGCGAATCCCGGAACAGTTCTTCCCGCGCTAAAATCAGCATTCTGAGACGTATAACAAACCCCTGGACGTATTCTCTCTCGTTCTCGAAGAGGCCCCTGTGCTATGTCAAAGTGGTGAAACAGAGACTCCCGAAGCCCGGTACCTATTTTGCGCGAATATCTTATCCAGTATCAGCACACAACCCGTCTTTAATTTGGCTAAGATCCCGTCAATATATCCTTCAGCCTTGACGATGATCATACTCGCTGGCTGTCACTCGAAACGTTCCCCCGATGGCTCAGAGGGTTAAATACGAAATGCGAAGCGAGACTCTCAGTTGTCTTAGCTTGCCTACTCCGAAGAAGTTGATGGAGCTTCAAGAAACAATAAACGAGGATCTGACAAAAGCGAGCCTCCCGGAGGTCAGAATTGGGGGTTTCAGGCTCCCGGACCAGGCTTTGGAGATCACCTTCGAGCGCGAGACGGTGACCGGGGAAAACCGAGATAGACTCTGGGAGATCATAAACGCTCACTACAAGAAACTACTGAGAGAGCTTGAGCTCAAAGAGTAGTTTTCGAGG
Source organism: Candidatus Bathyarchaeota archaeon (assembly GCA_005882895.1). GTDB lineage: Archaea > Thermoproteota > Bathyarchaeia > 40CM-2-53-6 > 40CM-2-53-6 > 40CM-2-53-6. The sequence continues at coordinate 1,272 of VBBD01000018.1, forward strand.
TTATTGCCGACCTTTCGACCGCTCGTTCCATCTGAGTAGAGACCTATGTAATCGGCCTATTTCGTCAACTGGCTCGGCCTGTTTTATCTGCAGGACAGGCATGAGCGTTGACCTCTCTGAACGAGTGGGAGTCACAACCGTTCGATCCTCGACCTTTTCTGAGAGGTGTTCAATTTCCCCGAGAATATTCCCCGCCTTAAGAAGGATTCCGATCAGAGCCGTTCCAAGAAGCCCTCCGAAACCTACTACCGCGATCACCGACCCTCTTCCCTGAAACAGGCTGAACAGGTACATCTGAAGGTACTGGTTGTTCACGTACTCGTTGTAGATCCAGGCCGACAAACCAACAATAATCATTGCCTGTAATAGAAGAACGATCCTCACAAACCTTGGAGTATCTCTCCAAGAACGTCCCATAACGCGCACCAAGATCGACTCTCTGATCTAGAGAGGCCTACACGTCTTATCTCAAATTCGTGGAACGCTAGCACTCAATCCATGGTACTTCCGGCAATCTGGACACGCCACTCTTTTCTTGATCTACTCTTCGAACTCGACTACAAGAGGGTTGAATTCGTTGAACCATGAAGGGCCTACCACGATCTCGTTTCGTACTCCATTCTCTCACATCTAGACGACCGGAATGGATCTCCTCTCTTTACTATAGGACTCTAGTGGCTGTTTTGCAGCCCTGGCAGTACTGATAGATAGCTAAGAGATCACCAGGCACATGCTTGACAGCATCAGTCTGCACCAGAATGTTAGCTAGAGGCTTCCCGCAGACGAGATGAGGAACACCCTCTATGGTGAGAACGTCGATTCCTTGACCAGCTGTCTCAAGCTGTTTCACCAGCTCGTCCAAGGTCGCGACCCGAAATTCCTGAAAAGGCCTGTGAGTTAGATCGATTACCGGCTTGGGTTCCGGTAGAACCGGCACGCCCGAACGAGTTGCGACCTGTCGCAAAAGAGCTCACTCAAGTCCATGGATACGGCTCTAGCTTAAGCGTAAAGTAACCGAACCGATGTTGGCCCAAGTTTATCCCATTCAGATCTCTATTCGGGATAGAACACTGATCAAGACGGGCCTGTCTGGAACAGGTAATTGCTCACGTAGGTGTTCAATCCGTGAAAAGAGTATGGCTGGAAAGTACTCGTCAACGTCAACTTGGAGGAGCACTGGGCGTAGACCAACGAGCTTGAGTTCGGAGGCACGTACTCGCCGATACATATCCATGCCGATTGGATCGTTGAGCCGACCATCGAATATGTAACCTGTTTCATCGATGTTTCAGATGGGCTCGGATGGTACCACTCGGTCATCAAACTCGTAGGAGTACGAGAGTTAGTCGCGCTTGTGGCCCCCAAGAAGTTCGTCCCTTTCTCGGCAGTGTAACTGTGACTCGAACTCGCGGCAGTGTTGTAATCGCTAGCCAACATTACAACGTTGCCGCTGGCGAACGATAGGCTCAGTTGAATGGTATCACCCTGGTTGACATTGTCCGGGATCCTCGACAAGACAGGATTGTTTGTCGTTCCATTCGGCGCGAAAACTTCCCAGATGAAATGGAATCCTGAATCATAGCCACTCCCGGAGGCCAAGGGCCAGTTGTACGCTAGGCCAACCTGGTACCAATAACCTGTGTCAGATAGGCCGTTGAGGAGGTAGGCGGGACCATAACCGGCCGAGTCAGTTTGAGCTACGGCGGTCACGTTGTAGTCCAGCGCTTGAAAGTTTTGGGTAAAGATCATTGACACCTGCTGGTCATACGTGGCCTTCCCTGCCGTTGTGGGAAAGGTGGAGTTCGTGCAGAGCGCTGGGTCGAGGCAAGTGAGATTCCGCAGAACACTCCGGGCATCATCGTACAGCCGCGTCACCGCGGGAACCAAGATCCCCGTGGCGAAGAGGCTTCCGGCCACGAGAAGCACGATTAGGCCAATCGCGGCGCCGATATGCTTCGAAGGAGAAGAGCTCGTTCGCGGTGAGCCTGTCCAGTCCAGCCTTGTCCCACAGTATGGGCAGAAACTACTGGAGTCTTGCAGTTCCCCGTGGCATACCGGACACTTCATACACGATCACCTTTGGAGCTGGGTGCCTTAGCTTTTCTGTTCCCTCGGGGCGTGAGGGTTATGAAATCGAAAGCCTTTTTCACGGAGGACCACGTTTTTGACATTGCGTTCCCGGTTGAAATCAGACAACATCTTTCCAGCTTTGAAGAAGAACAAGGAGATCGAGCTGACCGTTACAGGCCGAAGGACCGGAAAGCCCCTTCCCCGTCCTGTCTGGTTCGTTCTCAGAGGAACGGAGCTCCTGCTACTACCTGTCACAGGCACAGATTCTCAGTGGTACAAGAACGTCCTCGTCAATCCGCTGGTAAAGATTAGCGCAGGCCAACAATCGTTCAATGGCAATCTCCGCGTGATAACCGAGAAGCGGCGGATTGAGGAAGTCATCGACCTGTTCAGAGGAAAGTACGGTCCTTCTGATATCAAGAAGTACTATCCGAAACCGAACGTAGCGGCTTCCTTATCGATTAGCTAGCTACCCCGTTCAATGCTTGCTTTGAGTCAGAATCGGACAAGTCCGACTGTACTATCGATCGTCCAGAGCACACTTGTCTCGTTTCCGTGGAAAAATCGAGCTTCAAGCCCCGAACCGCAGCCCGAGCATCGGGCCAAACAAGAAAACTATCAACATGAAAATCGCAGGGAAGACTCCGAGCATTATTAACAGAATGATCTTGCCAGATGTACCTTCATCACGCTCTCGCCGAGTCATCGATGACGAGACTACCTGAAACGAGCGCTAAAAACCGTTACCCCTAGACAGTTAGGGGAGAAAAAAATCCGAGCTCGACTGGCTTAGTGGACGTTCCCGGGAAGCCTAAAGGATTTGAAAGGCTCCGGTTTGCCGACAGTAGACCATTTTTGAGCTTGAGCGATACGATATTCACCTTTGCACTGAACCTGCTATCCCAATGGGGCTACACTGGAGTCTTCCTGTTGATGATCCTTGAAGGCGCGACCCTTCCGGTTCCAAGCGAAATCATCCTCCCAGTGACCGGGTTCCTGGTTTACAATCACACTCTAGAGTTTTGGCCCGCTGTCGCCGCGGCCTCACTAGGAGGACTCCTTGGAACAATGATCGACTTCAGCATCGGGTACTATTTGGGGAGACCGGCGGTGCTCAGATACGGCAGGAAGATCAGGCTGAGCGAGCGACATCTTATGATTGCTGAGGGCTGGTTTGCCAAACACGGCAGCGCAGCAGTCTTGCTGGCAAGATTCGTCCCCCTCCTTCGAACATTGATAGCGTTTCCGGCAGGGGTCGCCAAGATGAAAATTCCCAAGTTCCTCGCCTTCTCCACCATTGGCATAGTCATCTGGGACATCATACTCATCTACCTTGGTTTTCTCGCCGGCCAGAACTATAGCTCCATTGTTGGCAGCCTGGACGCGACCCTGCCGATAATCGGCTACGCCGCCCTAGGCGGGATCGTACTTGCTTTGTTGCTTTTGGCCAGGAAAAATCGAGGGAAGCCGAACCCGGACTCGGACACTCTCCCAAACCTAGGCATGATGATGACCCGGTTCGAGGCGGATAGACCTAACTATGGCATCAGCCAAGCTTGTCCGGTTTCTTACGACAACGGAAAAAGCTAGAACGGCTGAAGAACTCGTCCAGTGCGACGCCATCTGCCCAAAGCACGATGCACAATGTGAACTCAAAGGGTATCAACAAGCCTCCTATCGCTTCCACGGCCACAAGGATGCCGATGGTAAGATGTGCATCTGGCCGAAGACCGTACCGATCTGAGAGAGCCGAACGGGATCGTGAGGCCCACGTGAGAGAGGGCACTAGTAGCGACCCCTCCCGGGTCTGGTTACAGGACCCGTAAGGTCGCGAACCGCGATAGAATACTACAAGGGTTGAGCTCGGAGGAATGCAACACGATGCTATCCAAGAAGCGGGTCCCTCTCAAAGCCCTACTTCTGCTCGTAACCTTCGCGTTCGGCTCGTTCACCGTTAGCGGAACTGTTCTCCCTTTCACCATTAGTGATGCCCACAAGACCACGGGCAGCTTCGTGTTGACAATCAGCCCGTCCGTACTCAACATCCCACAGGGCATGAACGCTACCTCGACCGTCACCATTCTAAGCACTCAGGGTTTCGCTGGAACTGTAGCACTTACTGCACAGGTTGCTAGCGGAATCGCCGTAGTCTTCAATCCTAGCGGAGTCAATGTGCCGGTTGGAGGAACCGCGACCTCGATAACCACTGTACAAGCCGCTAAGAACGCCTCTATCGGAACGTACGATATCATTGTGACTGGGATGGCTGTAGCTGGAAGGAAGGTCCTTAGTAGCTCAGCTCTATTGACAGCCACGGTCAATCCGCAAGGCGACTTTGGGGTGTACGCTTATCCCTACTCGATTACCGTCATTGCTGGGTTCACCAATTCGACAAGTATCATCCTCTATGGCCGGAATGGCTTCAATGGCTCGGTGACGCTCTCTGCAACCGTGCCATTCGGATTTCTAGGAGTGATGGGAGGTCAAAACCCGGTAAAGCTTACCTCAGGAGCTACGAGTAATACGAGCTTACTAGTATCAACTACAACGTCTACAGTACCTGGAAAATACAATGTCACCATAACAGGATCAAGCGGAACCGTCAGCCACTCATGTATCCTGACGGTCGATGTTGTGGACCCGTCTCCAGAATTATTGACCCTATCAGGAGTCACCAATAAGTTCCCCACCAACTTGACCCTGTCTCTACGCAATAACGGCAATACCCCAATGACGCTTCAATCTTACAGTGTGACGGACATTTCGGGGGACATGTGGACCCTTGCGAATTGGACGGGGCCTACCCTTTCACCGGGAAGTACTAGTCCTGCAGTAATCTCGATTGGCTCCAGTTGCAACGCGTGCGCTTACAAGGGAATAATTGATCTCTTCCAACAATTCGTTCCAACCCACACCTACCTTATTACAATCACCACGAAACTGAACACCCAGTTCACATTCACGATAGTCTTCTAGAGATACACAGATCGCACCCGAAACATAAGACGTCGAAAAAAGTCCGGGTCTCAATCGGTCCCGCTAGTTTTTGCCACTCGCGATAGTGAGGCCGGTGCGTGCTGGCGGAGATACAAAAGCTGTGATCGAGCGCCTGTAAGAACTAGTTTTCGGATGAAGTCTGCCTTTGAGATAACCCCTTCTCGGTTGCGATGATCCTCGTAGAGCGCGTCAACTATGGCCCAATCACTTTCGTCAAGTTTGATCTGCTTGGAAAAAGGGGACCAATCCTTGCTCGCCTTCGTGTCCGACATTGCTGACAACTTACCCGGTCAGAATATCCTCTTTAGGCTATAGTTACCGACCACTTCTCGTCGAGATACCAGCTCTAGATTGAGGGTAGAGATCGTTCAACGTATCCCTGTTTCGCTCTTAAGACAACTTAGGGCCATCATCCTAGTTGAGCGATAACCTGACCGTTGTCGATGGTCTGCAGGAAGGGCTCTACAGAACTGTTTATTGTTTTTTCTTCAGTTTCGGCAAAACCACGACGGGAAGGCTGGGCGTTCGGGCTCTCGATCTTGAACTCTTTTTGCGGTGTCTCTCCGATTGGCTTTCTCCCCCATCGTGCTTCTCGACGATCTTCAGCCAGTCGGGTATGACTATTGCCCGGATCAATTCCTGCACTGTGATGTCCCTCTCGTCAGCGATCTTCCGCAGCTTCGTGTAGGCAGCGTCTCCCAGAGACTGCATGAACTTAGACAGATAGGTAGCCTCCAACTAGCGTTGCCGTTATTATTTGCAGGAACCTCGATTCTGATATGGCAATTCGGCGCAATATAAGGCCGAGCACCCGTATCATAGATCTACTAACCTTTTACGACATAATGATTCCTCGGGATATACATTTCAATCTGGGGGGTTTATGGTCGAATTGTCTACCAGGGCTAAGGTTTCGCTAACTTCAGACGGAACCGCAAACTCGCCGCTGTTCGTGTCAACGCCTGGTCTAACCCCTCGGAGAGGCTATACGATACTTGTCCTGGCGGCAAGCGGGACAGTCTCGCACTCTCTCTAGCGATTGGTTTGACCGTGCAGTGATCATGATATTCCTCTAACTGCGTTATTGCGGAGTCTTAGCAAGGAACAGGGTTGCAGCGGCATCTACAAATTTACTTGGCTGGGGCGGGAGGTGTCACGTCTCGGATGTTTGCCGAGTAGAGACCTACACTGCTGGCTTGCAGAAAGATCGTGAAGGTCACCTGGTTAGGAACTGCCCAGCCTTGAGCCTGCCAGACCTGGTTTGTATCAATGGAAACAGTTGTCCAAGCGGAAGCAGCGATGGGAACTATTGTTGTGGCGTTGTATCCTGAGGCCGAGAACGTAGGTTTCGCGGTGGTATTGGAGAAGATGTAGGACAGTTCGTGGGCGCCGTCTGTCACCACTATCCCGAGGACAGCCCCCGTGCCGGTGCTTGTCGCTACAGGGTCGAACAGGGAGAGGTTTACTGTGGTAGCGTTGAGGAGAATCTTCTGGGAGACCATTATCCTTTCAGGATTGATCGCCGGCGTAGAATAGTTGAGCTGTAGGCTAATCCCCGTTGTTTTGTTCTCGTCCAATCCTTGAATCACTGAGGCGAACTGGTCGACGTTGATCTTGGTCAGCTTCCAACCAAATGGTACCTTGGTTCCCGCCCCAAGATCCAGAGTCCACCATTTGAAGCGGTGGTTTGCAAGAGTTGGAACGAGAATGTTTGGGGTGAGCGCAAGAGACTGGCCTACGAGGTTTCCAGTGGTTGCATCGAATACGTATACCCGGAAGCTGGTCGATCGCGGGATCGCTCCCACGCCGTCTGTAGCCGTCACGATGTAGGAGGCACTGGACATTGGTCCAAGTGTCCTGGTTGAGTTCGACGACCACAGAAATGGGAGGTATAACCAGTAGACGAAGAATGATGGGGTGATGGGTTTGGGTGTCTGGTTGTCGAGCGTTAGGTTCAGAAGTGTTGCAGCACCTATTCCGTCAGGATCTGATACCGAGTTTATCCGGACATCGAGCCTGGAGGGCGGTGAGCTGGAAACGTAGACTCCATAGGCACCAACGAATATCGTCGTAAGCAGCAAGCTTGCAAGGAGAGGAACTCTTAGCCTCACGCGCAGCGAGTGCAAACCGACAGCTATTGTCGGGCGCAAGGCAATGCCCTTGAACGGCGAAAAGTGCCAGATCGCTAGAGCGGGTCTATTTCTGAAGAATTCTAGCACCAGCGGAAGCGACCAGTAGAAGATGTAGTTTGGAAATGATCGGTAGTAGAAGAACAAGATCATGACGGGGAAGATCCAGACATAGTATCTTGATTTCGAGTATCGCGTTGCGTAGAGAAAGAGCGAGCCGATGCCAACCAGCCCCATCAGGGCGACGAAGAAGAGAGGCGGAGGCGATATCCCCGCGCGGAGGAGAATCCCGGAGAGCCCGATTCCCCCCGGGATCTCCACTACGCCGCCTGGTAGGTAGGGGACGATTGTCGCCGCCCACCACTGAGATGGCGAGGAGAGCATGAAGGGGATGTTTGGGCCGATGAAGCCGGTCACCATCGCAGCGGTGCCGACTAGAGTTTTTCTCAGCTTTGAGCTGGGGGATTCTTGCCAAAGACGAATGATGAGAAATGGGGCTGCGACGAGGGCGATTTGTTTCGTGGCTCCTGCCAGCCCTACCATTAGGAGGCCCATGTTCCGGTTTCGATACCAGAGGACCGTCCCTGCTAGCAGGAAGAACGCCCAAACGCTGTCGGTCCAGCTTGACGCAACGAATGCGGGAAAGAAAACGAAGGGAGCGAGACTCAGTGCTTTCTGACGAGAAGGAACAAGCCCGAAGATCACGAGGACTGACACGATGTGAAAGACGAAGACGCCATCACGCAGATCGTGTAGTCCCACGGCGTAGAGGGGGAGGAGCGAGAGGAAGTTCAGGGCAGGGTAGTTGAGGTGAAACTCGAACGAGCCGTCGACTCTAGGTGTGTAGAAAGATGGGGAAAAACTGAACTGGTCGAGGAAGGGCTTGATGGAGTAGCCGTAGGGGTTCTGAAACGCTAGAACTTTCAGGACTCCCATGTAGGAACCGACTATGCTGTCGGTCATGTAGGTGACCCAGAGGATTCTTGTAAACAGCAAATAAAGTACAACGGTGGCGCAGAGGTGTCCTGAAAGCGAGAGAAGGTTTGACCGGCTAAGCGACAACTGTTTCCTCCGCGAGTTTAACAGGTTGAACGCTCCGAACAGGAACAAGGGAATCGCGAGAACGAGGAAGAGGCTGGAGATGAGAACGATCAACAGCCCAACGGATACAAGGAAGGCCCCCGAGACGAGCAGTCCGATCCTCGTCCCCCTTCCGGCCGGGGTGGATGGGTCCTGGCTTAGGCCTAGGAGGCGGCCTGCACGTGTCCTAAGGAGATGAGAAATGCGACGGACGGGAATAATCATCGATCAAACCCTATAGGCACATGCGACTCAAGACTAAGTTTGATTCCGCAAAATGACCCTTTAAGAGTTATGTGGAAAAGTAGAACACCATCATTCGGCTCGCGTATGAACATCGGCAAGTTCCCATCGCCGAATGGCAAACCTTGCCGGCCTCTATTTTATTGTCATGTTACATGGGTATGCAAAGACCTGGAGCTAGAGACGCAGGAATTCCCGCGAGAGAGGTTGCTTAACCCAATTCTTGATGAGAATTTTGAAAACCCCGGTCAGAGCCCGATCGACAGAATGGTTCCGACACTAACCATTAGTATCTCTGATTGAGGGCGTTCTTGCAAGTGGCTTGCGGATACGGAGCAGAGTGAGTCGTGTTTCTTCTTGGACACAGCTGCTGGAGCTATCTCTTCTCCAAGCTCACCGGGAGACAAGTCAAGGTCAACCTCCCTGCCTACATGGCTCTTTTGGCGGGAGTTCTGCCGGACTTTGACATCTACTTCAAACCGCTGATCCAACATCATACCTACACTCACTCGCTGATTATTCTGCTACCTATCTGCGCGGTTCTCGTCATTAGATTCAAGGGTCTCGGACTGGCATTCTCAGCGGGGACTCTCTCCCACCTCGTAGCGGACTCGATAGTTGGAACGATTCCCCCTCTTTACCCCCTGTCAAATTTCCAATTCGGAATAAGTCTAGGGCTACCGAGTCCGGCGGACACAGTTCTCGAAGTCGGCGCCTTAGGACTAGTTCTATTCCGAGCTTATCTCAACGGAGACTACAAGCTTGTGACGGAGTCTCAAGGGGAATCTGTCAATTTGGTTATTCCCATGGTTTCAATCGTTACGCTCACCCTTCTGTTTGCTGGCGACAACAACGTTTCGCTCGCAGCCTTTGCTTTTTCAAGAAAAGCCCTGACCCTAATAACCTTGGGCCATGCAGTCTTGATCGGGATTCTTGGTCTAGGTGTCGTTCAAGGGGTTAGGGCCATCATAACCGACCGCAAGCAACCGAACCCAGCCTCAAGTCCCGTAGCTCGGCTGCCCCAACCGTAAGGGTCTCCTCTGCCGAGTAACATCTCGCCTTAATCCCAGATCACGATGAATTCTCATGAGACTATTCTGGAGGTCTCAAAAATAGACTACCTGACCTGGTGGAACTTCCCGAAGAAAGCTTGGCTCATAATCATAGGAGAGCTAGCCGTAATCACGTCCCTATCCGTCTCGCTTTACATAACGTACCTGAGCAACGTCTACTTCCAGACATACGTAAACAGTCTTTCCCCAATACTGGTTCCCGTTCTCAGCGTTGCCTTCGGGATTTCATCAGCATCAATAGCCACCTACCTCTACCTCGGAATGAAACGAATCCGGACCGTCCAGGAATCGGAGGTCCCCGTCAAAAAGAGGACTCAACAGCGGAAGACACCAAAACGGCCGACACAACCCCCGACCCGTGCTAAGGTTGCTGAATTGCCGCAGACTACTTCAGCCAAACTAAAACCAATCGCCCCACTTCAAAGCCATGCTCAGACACAGAAGCCTCTCCTGAAAGAAGGAGAGGATCATCCACCAATCCGGAGACCAGGAAACAGTCCTAGCTCATAGCGCGAACAGAACACCAGATCATGCCTTATCACGGGACCCGCATCCGAGGCCCTGGAACGTTCTCGAATGGCGATCAACCATGCGACTCACGTAAGGCGGGGTCAGAAGGGCCAAATGGTTTAGCGACAGGACTTTGAACCAGTTGTTCTAGAGAACTTTCACTTTGGGCTCCCGTAGTACCCTTGCTGTCATACGACCGTGGAAACCTCGTGCACGTTGCTCTTGACCCAGTCCAACGTCTTACTCACCCCCTCTTTCCAAGGAACAGTGGACTTCCAGTTCATCAGCTCCCTTGCCTTGGAGCAGTCCGTGTAGTAACACTTGTTGTCTCCGGGCCTCCAGTCTTTGAACGTTAGATGCATCTTCCTGTTTGTAAGAGATTCAAGATATGCTATTGTCTCGAGGAGAGAGGCGACGTTTTCCTTTCCTCCTCCAAGGTTTATCGCCTCTCCCCTGACTCTATCAATGTTTTTTGTAGCAAGGTCGAAAGCATGCACCACGTCATCGATGTACAACAAATCGCGGACTTGTTTGCCATCTCCATAGATGCTTAATGGTTTGCCCAGAGCCGCAGCTATGCAAAACCACGCGACCCAGCCCTGCTCCTCCTTCCCGTACTGGTGGGGTCCGAACATGCAACTGCACCTAAAGGAGACAGATTTCAGTCCGTACTGTTCGGAGTAAGCATGAAGGTACAAGTCTCCGGCCGCTTTGCTCACGCCGTACGGCTCTTCTCCTTTGATAGGAAATGTCTCATCCACTCCGTTGGAGAGACCTTCGAAATCGTACCGGAACTCTTGTTCTTGCAAATGGGCGTTTGGAATCCCGTACACTTTGTTGCTAGAGGTGTACAATAGCACAGGATCAGTTTCTAACGCTCGAGCTGTCTCAAGAACATTGAACGTTCCGAGAGCATTTGATCTAAAGTCAAGCCCAGGTCCGCTGATCGATTTAGGGACCGATACTTGGGCGGCGGCATGGACTATGAGGTCACAGTCCTTGGCAGCCGCAGAGAGAGATTCGAGGTCGGCTACACCACCATTGACGACGCTCAGACGTTTGCCATTTTGGTGCGACTTGAGCCACTCAACATTCCGAAGGCAGCCTACCCCTCTGGAAAAGTCGTCGTATATGACGACGGCGTGTCCAGCTTGCAGAAGGTGAGAGGCATAGTTAGACCCAACGAAGCCTGCGCCCCCCGTAACCATAGCTTTCGAAACAAGTGTCATAGGTAAGTCGTCCACACCCGAACCGGACCCATTCCTATATGGTTTTTGACCAAGAATCTCAGGGGGAAGTCCGAGACTAGCCTGGATGTCATATTTGTCAGTTGAAATCCAACTCATCAGGACGGATGGCCAACGCCAAGCCCTTACGCACAGTTGGCTTCGTAGGAAGGGAAATGCCAGAAAAGTCAAGCGGGTCGATTTGTGACCTGTCCGATGAATTGAATGTCACCATACATTTTCTCTCCCTTCGCATGCTCCATTCCTTCCATAGTGGTCCAAGACCACTTGTTGGTGTAAGGGCACATCTCAGCGACTATAATCAAAAGCGCTTGACAGGTCTCGGCGATCTCGACGTGGCCAAAGGAAGTTCCACGCAGCTTTGGCATCGAACCCTGAAAGTGTCTCGTCAAACTACGCCTCGCAGGACCATATCGCATCTTCAGGGTGGCTGAAGAACAGGACAAACGGAACATCCAGCTGCTGAGCAGAACAGTGGTCAACGACCTCCGCACCGAAGTTACAAAGACAGCCACAAGTCAAGACCTGGAAATTGAATGCGAACGTGGCGGGCCCGCCCGGACTCACCGCAAATTTGCAGTGGAACTGGCAGGGCTTATCTGTTCTTGAGAATTGTTGTCGGTCTTCATACTATAGTAACTTGCACGAACAGTGGGAATGACCACGATTGCTTAGTCGTCGCGAAACCGGCTACGTCTAGAAAAGTGCTAGTGTCAGACTGTGCCACATTTATCGTAAGAGTTGTTTTTCCAATACTCCGAGGGGACAGAATAATGGTCCTTGGGCTAAAAGACGCGTTGCTTACAGGTACGCTGAGGGGACAAGAAATGCTTGCGCCGCAGCGGCCTTCATACACCGCTGCCACAAAACTCACGTTGCCGGAGAGCCCATTCACGCTTGAAAGGTCGAACTCTACATTTGCAGACGAGCCTCTGGGGATCCAGAGATGGGACCCGCCGATGGCGGTCACGGTAATATTTTGAACAATCACAATAAGACTCTGTGTGTGAGATGTCGCGCCGCTGGAGGCAGTTATTGCCACGGAAAAGTACCCAACTTTTTGATCATTAACAGCTAGGCTTAGATTTCCTGTCGTGCCCAGTAGAATCTGTTCCTTTTCCCGTCCTGTTTGTGAATCTTGAAGCGCTGTCTTGAGGCCTGAGGGTGAGGAGACCGTAACAGTTAGTATGCCCGTGAAGTTCCTAATTGCCTGGATCGAGATCAAGGTAGTATTGGTGTAACCTGCCTGAAGGTACATTGAGGGAAAGCTAGAAATGATGAAGTCAGGTTTTGGACCGAAAGCGCTCGGCAGAAGGAATGCCCCTGAGGTTGCGGAGGCTGTCGCGAGTATTCCTATCAAGAACATCCATAAGGGCACAGGTCTTTTCCAATTCACAGGTCGTCGTCCTGTTCTATGATGGATGCCTTCTTCCATAAGACTCTACCTGATGACCAAGAAACCCAAGAGGTTCTTGGGTAGGTGGTGGGCCAGCCCGGACTTGCGGCAAGCTTACGGTGGAACTCGCCGAGTTCGAGGTTCCAGCAAGGTCCGGCGACTCACGTTACGGTAACCTGAATGTCTAGTTCGAACTGCCACGATTGCCTCAGAGCGAACACTTGTACGCTTAGTGAAGAGCTATTGTCAGACGGTCCTACAGTTATTGTAAGAGCTATTTTCCCGGTTCCGCCAGGGGATAGAATGATGCTCGTCGGGTTTGGGGACGCGCTACTGAGGGTGTCCAAGTAAGCGCTGGCGCTTCCATATACCCGTGTTGCGAAACTCAAGTTGCCGGAGAACCCATTTACACTTGAGAGGTCGAGTTCTGCCGTCCTAGACGAGCCTCGGGTGATTGCAAGGGGGGAGGGGCTGGCGCCCATGGTAAGGTCCTGGGCAATCACTTGAAGACTCTGTGTGTGATGTATCGCGCCGCTAGAGGCGGTGACAGTCACAACGAAGTTCCCGATTGTCTGATCATTAACACTAAGTGTTATGTTTCCCGAATTGCCAAGTAGGATCTGATCCTTGGGGTCTCCATGCGAGTCTCGGAGACTTGTAGTCAGGCCGGTGGGTGAAGAGGTGGTAACGGTAACTATGCCGGTGAAGTCTCTAACAGCCTGGATCGTGATCACGGTTGTATTGATATGTGATCCCTGAACATACATGGGTTGCATGCTAGAAATAGCGAAATCAGGCTTTGGACTGAGAACGCTCGGTAGGAGTATTACTCCTGCGATCGCTGAAGCTGTCGTGAGTATTCCGATTAAAAACACCCATAAAGGGATCGGCCTCTTCCAGTTCACATGAATCGACCTACCTATCCCATCATAGCCAAGTTCTCGCATAAGACTCTACCTGATAATTGATCGACCGCAAATTTGTAGTGGAATCTGTTGACCGAGTCGTTCTCTGCGCATATTAGGGACTTTTCGGGGCAGAGGGGTTTTCAGAGCATGCATAACGCCGGGTAGGGAAGAGGAGTTCGAGAGAATGGTTAGAGAAATATCGACTCCTCTGGTGAGCTGTCAGAAAGGGCTCGTGCCGGTTATGCCGGGAAGCCTGCACGGTCGAACTCTGACGAGTTCGCCATCGTCAGCGTTTGGGCTGACATCGCTTCGCTCAAGGCGTTCACCGTCGGGAGATGGCACGAGGCCGTAAATCCCGACCGGAGTTAAGCCGCAGATTCCTCCCCGGGACTGTCTCCCCATTTGCAGATATTCACATGGTAATTTGGAGGAGCACGAATTGCCCATCATCGAACCTGACGTTGCACTCGGGACGAGCACTGAAAGTCAATCTGCTGGAGTTGCATGTACCCCACGATTCACTCTGTGTCGAGTCTAATGGAGCAAATGGTAGTGCCAGCACACCGCAACGTAGAAGATAAGTCTGGGTTTCCAATATGCGACATAGCCGAAGGCTAGTGGTACCAATAGAACGGCTAATCGATCTGGGGAGAACTCGAGAATGTCGCCTGGGACCTGTTTGGAGTCCAGAATTGCTGGTTACCTACGCAACGACCCTGCCTCTATCATCTAAGAGGCACTAACTAGCTTATGCCGGTTAGTGCCTGCAGCCTACGGTCCTCCACCATCCAGAATAACGGCTAACCCCCAAAGAGAACTCGGTGTCCTTCGTTGGGAGTCGGGGACGTCTCCGGGAGTCCGACATGATTTCGTTCATCAATCTGCCTGACTCTATAATGCAAGTTTTTCAGAAAATTGCAACATTTATTCAGAGTCTCTCTCGATAGGGCTTCGAAGGCGACAACGGGCCGATCAGATCTGAGACTTCCTGCCATTCCCGAGAGAACCTGATATTCCGCACCTTCGACATCTATCTTCACAAATTTAGGTTTGAGGTCAAATTCGTCCAGAAATTCATCGACCGTCCTAGCAGGGATCTCAACAGTGGATACATCAATAGATTCTGCCACCTTGGTTTCAAATCCTAACCCGCCAAGCCTGTGTGGCATCAAACCAAGTTTTGTGTTTGAAGACCAAGCAGCAGCGTTGATCGGTAAGACATTGCGACACTTGTTCATTTTGATATTGCTCGTAAGTAGTTTGAAATAGAACGGGTCCGGTTCAAATGACAACACAGTGCCATGCTCTCCCAGTCGTCGACTGAGCAAAATTGTAAACAGGCCGAAGTTTGCTCCCACGTCAACTGCGTCCCCTATAGAGACCTTTGACACCAAGTCTTTGACTGACGGTTCGTAGTTGTCAGATAACTGCATATCACTAATTCCCGCAGGGCAGTGGAAAACGAGATTTCCGAGCCTGCAACAATAATCGCTAATGATTTTGTGCGGGTCTAGTAGCGTTCTGCCAAAATGCCTGTAGCAATAGAAATTCAGAGGATAGGTTACCAATAACAAACGATCTATCAGAATTTTCAACTTGTCGCTAAGTCGGTACCCGAGTCCAATTGCCTTCAAAGATAGAAGGTAGTGCAAGAGACTGGGGCTTATTACGGGCCTAAGGGCCCTATCGTCTCTTCCCTGGCGTGTCTTCAAGACGGTGGTTCTTCACCTTACAGTTGGAGAGTCCAATTCGTATTTGCGGGAAGTGGTCAGAGTTACCGCGTAGGAAACGAGGGCAATAAACACAAAAAGTTTGTCTCTAACGGTGGGGCCTTGACAGTGTGCACCTATGAGCACCCGCCAAAGGTGGTGGGCAATGGGAACAACAGTTTGGACCTGGCGAATGGTAATTGAAGAGGCATAGGTCTCCTCTTACGTTTGCGACCGTGTAAGACGTAAGGTTGACCTGCGCGAGGCGTTCGTGCTCAATGTTACGATTCCCATGAAGCTGATGTTGTGGCTTACGTTTATGCGAAGCTGGCTCCGGCAAAGTTTGCCAGAGTCGTTCTAGAGGTTACGTCGCTCTTCGTTGGGAAATTTTGCCAACGGCACGAAACCTTGCCGCGAACAAAGCCCATCTGACCAAACGCTCGGACAAGTATCACAACGACAAGAAGTCATGCTGGGCCGGCGACTTTAGTTCCTGAATAAGATCCGAGACGCACCCTACCTGCTGTTATTTGAAGCCTCTGTTCTTCAATTCCGTGTCTGGCTTCGAGGTACGGGGTGGACCCTTTTCTGCCAGAACGCGATAGGATCGTGAGAGGATTCATGCGCGTTTCGCCCACACAGCATAGCCGTTGCTCCTAAGTATGTCCGACATCGGGGCTAGGTCGTGAAACTGATGCACCTCTATGTCCAGCTTGAGGATCCGGCTTGCAAGAGCTGGAAAGCTACTCTGCACGACCTCCAACTCCAGCCCCTCAATATCCATCTTGACAAGGTCGACTTGGTCGACGTCGAGCAATTCTAGGATGTCTGACAAACGATAACAGGGTACTCTCGAAGCGGGAACAGACTTCTCAGACCTCTTCGCCAGAGTGTAGTGGGTAGAAATGCCATCGGTGTTTGAGATAGTCGTAAATCCGGCGTGCGGGGCAACTGCGAAGTTGAGGGCTCTAACGTTCGTTAGGTGGTTGAGCTCGAGATTTCTTTTGAGTACCGTATAGTTTGAGGGATGAGCCTCGACCGCGATTACTCGAGAGGAGGCGGAGAGCGAAGCAGCCATCTTCGTGGACACCAATCCGTAGTGAGCTCCCAAGTCCAAGACGACTTGGTCTTGGGGTGAAAGGAGGTGAACTGTCTCACCTCTCATGTACTCGCCGGCGACATGATAAATGGCGTCGAGGTCGCAGTAGAGACGGAGAGTCTCAAAGGGCCGGACGGCCAGGAGCCTCAATCCGAATGACTGTGAGATAGCGGCACGAATGCTCCGCACGATGCGACGAAATGGCCGAAGTGGGAGAGCTGAATTGTCTGCAATATAGGACATAAGATAGAAAGGCATGACTAGCGCCCAACTAGGGTAGTTTTCGAAGAGGAGCAACTCGCAAGTGGCGAGCTCCGCAAGCCTTCTTCTCAAAAGCAAGAGGATCGGATGCCCTGTGTCCTGAGATAGAGCAAAGACTCCGTTTAACAACACGTCACACTATCTCGACAATGATTCGACTAGGCTGCAGGTTTCAACGCCGCTTCAGATCCGACATGACTCATCCACAAAATTGGGCTCTCGGTATTCCTGATGAACCACGAAAATACCTAGGAAAGGGTTCCGAATGAATCTTGGCGCACTTTCGTGTTCGTGCAATTTGGGGAATCGAGCCCTATACAAAGGTGAAAGCTTGTGGCGTACTAATTCAAGGCTTCGTCCAACAACAGTCCGAGTCTCCGATTTCGTCGAGCGAGAACGAATGGGCTATTCACAAAATACTCACCTGTCTTCGTTCCTAGTTTACGGAGGATGTTCTCGTCCTCAAGTATGTATGAAAGGACACGAAGGTGCCTCATGAGATATTCAGGGTCCACTGAGGTTTTAAGAGATTGAGTAAAACCGGGTCTGTACCATAGTGGAGTCAAATAAGGGTCAGAGTATCGCACATCTTTAGGTGGTGCGACCAAGAAACCCGTCTTCCCATCAAATAGGTATTCGGAGTTAGCCCATACATCGTTGGCAATGACAGGGACGCTCTTGGACATTGCTTCGATGAAAGCCATTGTCGGGGTTGAGTGGCAAGGCAGCAGAGCTAGATCCGAACTAGCCAAGTAGGCAAGTGCGTCGGCTCGGGCCAGCGGTTGCTCGAGCATCTCTATTTTGACCCCTAGAGCTCTTAGCTTGGCTACATACGACGCGGGACACCATGCCCTGATCACGACGGCTATCTTTCTCGCCAACTTGGGAGATGCTCGCGATAGGAGCTTCAGTAACAGCAAAACGTCTCTAGTACCCTTCACGTAGAAGTTAGACAAATTTTCGAGGTGGGAGCTTCTATGAGTGGTCATATGGCAGATTCTCACAAAACCATCAGACTCGCGCGGTTGTCGAGTCTTGACAGCCCAAGATGTCGCAGGGTAAACTACGTGAGACTTGTCAGTGGGAAAGCCGTTTCCAAGAACCTTCTGAGAGTTCTCTAAGGCTCTGTTGGACCAACAAAATAATCCCTTACACGACCGTTCCTGAAGCCGGCTACCGAGCCAAGGCGACGCTACTCCAGGGTCATAGTATCCAGTTAGCGCGGCGACATGTTCGCAGTCTGCAACCCACTTCTTCGATCTAGTTTGTACATGGTTCGCACAGTATGTGATGTCGGCGTATCGCTCGAGCTGGTCCCCACGACTAGTGTATTGGAAAGTCAGCTTTTCTAGTACCGGAGCAAGTAGGTTTGAAAGATTCCAGAAAGTAGCAGACGTCTGAACTGCCACATGAAATTGTCTCAGGATGCTTGGTACTCGCCGGTTGCTGCCTCTTGGAGCAACCACTCGCCACCCTGGAACTGGATAAGACTGGAAGTCTGCATAGTATGAGTGAAGTTTGAACCCTGGTTGTCGGGCCTTTAGATAAAGTAAGTTGACCGATGGTGACAAACAACTACCTGCTATGGCTATGCTTCGCTCACGCGCGTCCTCCGCGAGAAGACAGGGTTTCCTCATAAACGCGAACGTAGCCTTTTACCATCGAGTCGAGTCTGAACTTCTCGTCAAGTCTTCTATGGCCCTCGTCCCCGAGTTTCTGTCTCGTTGTCGGATCATCGGCAAGTTGAGCCAACTTGTTAGAGAGATCGATTTCGTCCCCCGTCCGGAACGTGATTCCGCTGGAACCTGCGACTTCATGTGCTGCGCCCGAATCAGAGACGATGAGAGGTAAGGAGTGGTCCATCGCCTCAAGCAGAACTATGCCAAAGGCTTCGTTTACCGAGGGAAAGCAGAAGATGTCAGCTGCAGAATATGCGGGGTGTAGGGAAGGCAGATATCTCCAGCTGGTCACTTGTCGCTCGAGGCCGAGGTGGCTAACCTCTCTGTGAAATGAGTTGGAGAGAGGCCCATCGCCAACGACTAGAAGCTTCATCTTCCTTCCTCTCTTGACCAATATTTCTAAGGCTCTCAAGAGGGTCATCGGATCTTTTGCAGGATGTAGGCGGCCTACGAAAAGTACTGCAAGTGTGTCCTCTTCAATTTTGAGCATTTTCCTTGACTGTTCGCGGGTAGGTTCCGAGAAGGAACAATGAGTAATCCCGTTATGTACGACTGAGGACTCTATGCCTAGAATCTGTTGAAGTGTGGAGCGAACGAAATTCGAAACCGAAGTCTTCGAACTCGCGAGTTTTGCTATAACTCGAACAGCTCCGAATTCTGCCGTGTAGGCGAGCTTGTCCCTGATCTTCGGTTCAAGCCACCATTGAGGAAACCCATGGAATGTCTCAACGATGGGAATTCGGTTTATCCCTTTTCTAAAAATCGGTATTGGTCCAAGACTTGCAACATTGCAATGAATCAAGTCATATCTCACCGAGAACAAGCGAGCCATGGCTGAGAGCCCTTGGTAGACCGAAGGCCTAGCAACCGCCCCGCGACCATTTGGTATTTCCATACTTGCTGGACAAAGGAGGTCTACGTCGAACCCATTCGCCTGCAATCCTTCACAAAGCGTGCTGGCGAACTGCTTCAAACCACCTCGAAAGTTTGAAACCAGGCCGATTCGCACTATTCTCTCCAAGCGATTTTGACGGAAACCGGCATGATTAGAGAATCACTGTTTGATTGAGATGTAGTCCAGACTCACGTATTGCGGCAATGAGGGTTGATTGTCTACGGCAAGGGTGAGCGTGTGCACGCCCTTTGATAGGGTGCCTTTGAAGACCGTTGCGTTGACCGCGGTGAACGTGCCATGGTATGTCAGTTGGGTGGTAGTTTTCCCGTCTAGCATTACCGATATTGGATTGGATGGAGCTCCATCCCAAATTCTGAGAGTAACATTGTAAGTCGCGTCTTGAGGTACTGCAAAATCTACCGATGCAGTTGCCACCTGGGTAGGACGAGTCGAATTCAACTCAAGACTGCTCCCTGATCGAGTCCAAGTACGAGCACTCCAATACCAACCTCCGCTCGATGAAAGGACGCTAGAGTAAGCTGGGATTATGACCAGATTGGGATTCCAGGCCGCCCGGTTGACCTCGTATACGTTTTTGCCAAGTGGCTGAAGAAACGTTAGGAAGAAGTTCGGCAGTGGGGCGGGGGAGTTGAAGTCCTCTATGTATACTATCGTCATGTTAGGAACCTGATTGAGTGGAAGACCTTCGAAGAAAATTCTTGAGACCTGTGCTGATTGATCGTCGGCGAATGGGGTTTCAAGTCCAGTCATTAGAAAGTCGAGCCTTCCGAGGTAAGTGTAGTGGTCGCCGAGGAAGGCGCCGACCCAAAAGCTGTTGTGTTCACCTATTCCAGGTTGGCCGGGAGGGTCGCTGACGATGAAGATCGCCTTTCTGACATCGATCGCTCCGGACGATTGGAGATAGTGCAGCGAGGCGGAGGCAGAATCCGAGATGAAACTGTTGTAGAATTGATGCCCGGTATTACCGTAGTAGAGAGTGCTCCCTCCTATCATTATCATGGATATCATAGCAATTCCTTTCAGTTGGCTGGTCAGCTTTTTGAGGGCCGCCAACCGTGGTATGGTGATCGCTGCGAGAAATGGTGTAGGCATAAGGATTATTGCCCGTTCAGAGAACGGAGTGATTGACTGATTCAGATATTGAGCGAAACCAATCCCGAGAGAGAGCAATAACCATGAGAAGGTCAGAGCGATTATGGGAGAGGATATGCGCATCAACTTAAGGTAGAAGATCATGACCACTGCGACAAGAGCAGCAAGACCAACTGGCCCTAAATAGAGAAACCAAGTGACCAGCGACATTGTTGGGATGGCGGGAAGCCTGCCCTGAAGAGGACTTGCAATCCACTGTTGCTGAAACCAAAAGATGACCGCGCCCGGTAAGAGGCTTAGACAGATAGTGGCTAGAATTGTTACGAATTTTCGGAAACTGACTAGACTTCGCCAGAGGCTGAGGATAAGAGCGAGAACCAACGTGGCCGAGATGAAAATCGCCGTTTCTACGTGGGCGAAGGTCGATAGAAGGATGATCCCTCCCAGCCCTGATGTCTTCGCCGCAAGTAGTCGTGGCCTGACCTCTGCCTGTGTTTGGAGGAATAACCACGTGCCACATAGCATTAGGACCAAACCTAACAAGTTCGCATGAAGGTCCGAACTGAGCCTAAGGAATCCGAACCACGTAGAACCCGCTCCCAACGCAATCAATGAGGCTTTAGTGTCATGCATCTCCTCCCTTACTAAGGCTACAATTATCAGCGTCCCGACTATCCATAGTGAAAGCGGGACTATGGCTTCGACCCAAAACGCATCGAGTCCGGCGACTGTAATCCAGCTTCCAATAGTCGGATAGAGGAAGTTGTAATAGCGTAGGCCAAACACAAAGGATACGGCTCCCGAAGCGGCTGCCGAGTGGATTCTCCAGATGTAGTACGGGGTATCCCAACCTAGCGGTAGCCCATCCGTCGAGTATCTAATGTAGAATAGAATCCATAGTCCAGTTATTGCTGCTATTGAAATGAAAGCCCAAATTGGGAGATAGTATCTCAAAAGCGCCCGTCTACCAAGTTCTTTTTCAGACATCTGAGACAGAAGACGAGCGCACCTGGGGTGCCGGCCTTCGCCGAGCAAGTCCCCTAGCAAGCCCTGCAACATAGGAAAAATGTATCAACGGGTAAGCTGCAGCATAAAGAAGCGTGTCTCCTTGTGGTCTCCTCGTCTTGGTAAGCGCAGCGGCAACATCAATACCCAAGTAAATTGCTAGCGTTGATACTAGCAATATGTCCAAAGGGAAGGCGGTCCAGATCGCGAGGCTAAGGATCACTAGGGAAACCAGTACGAGCAGTAGTGTGGGGAAGGTAATAGCTCCCCGGTCTCTCTTCATAGCCATCCCGCGTCCCATTCCATAATCAAACATCCATCGCAAGAATTGGCCGATCGAGTTTCGGTGGTGGTGGTATACGACTGCTTTGGGAGTATATGCAAGTCTCAATCCTCCACGGCGGATGCGGGCGTTGAGACACGAATCTTCACAATATCTGAGTGATTCATCAAACCCGCCAGAGAGTTTGAAAACTTTCGAGGAATACATGGCGTTACAGGAGGGCAGACTTTTGGCGGTCTCGGGATGGGTACCATCGAAGAACTCGATTGATCCTGCACTCCCTAGTCGGGTCCCTAGTGCCCCGTGCAAAGCGTTTAGCATGCCTCTCTCGTGAGGAATGTCCGTGAAAACCGTCTTTCCTCCCACTGCGCCAACATTGTGTTTCCAGTTTTCGGGATTGACAAGAGCTCCTATCCAATCTGGCTCTGCGATACAATCAGAGTCTGTGAAAGCGAGAAAATCGCCACTAGCTGCCCCGGCGCCTTTGTTTCGTCCTCTCGCGGGTGTAGAAGCAGACTCGTCTACTATTAGTTTGAAATTCGCTCGGTTGCCCGCTGCTCTCAACGCCTGCGAGGTCGTTCCATCGGTTGATCCAGCGTCTACGAGAATCACCTCGACATTCGGGTAGTTCTGAGAAGTTACGGATCGAACACACTCAGCAATGGTTTCAGCCGAGTTGAAGCAGGTGACTATTACGGATATCCGGGGATTAGCAAACTCCAACTTGATTAAGGCGCTTCCAGATTCCGCGCTGATCGGACACCTGGAAAACGCCTGAGCATTAAAGCAACGTGTTTGGCAAAGTCTTGGGCTTCCTTCAGATGGCTACGTTTCGTCGATTCTCATTCCATGCGGATAGCTGTGAATTCGAACCCCGAGAGCAGCCAAGTGCGATCCGACTTCAACCGGTTGCACCATTTTGGGAAGATCACCTGGCCAGTGGCCACCATCCGCATCCATTGTCACAACAATGTCTCCCTTGGCTTCGGACATGCCCCTTCGAGTGGCGACTCCATACCCTTTGTGAGGTTCAAAGATTACCCTGGCCCCTTTCCTGATTGCCACCTCAGCGGTGCTGTCGTGCGACCCGTTATCGACAACTATTACTTCGGTTTCGGGCAGTCGGTCAAATGGTATCTGGTCCAAGACTCTACCAATGCTTTCCTCTTCATTGAGTGCCGGGATAATTATTGAAACCCTCAGCCTAGACCACCTTACAGCCCCGATGTGTCGCGGGGGCTTGGGCCCTATTATTTGGTTGGTTGGAACCCGATATATCGTGGTCTCACGACTGGTCGTCTAAATAAGACGGAACAGTTCAGTCGGTGATTATTGAGTGCCGCAGTGACAAGGGGGGAGAATGGTCGGAACAGTTTCCGTTAATCAATTGACAGCATTCGTTTCCGACATCACGGACCGGAACCATCTCGAATGCTTGAGTTTGCATACCTGTTTCCGCTTCGCGGCGGCCAACCTCTAGAGGCCGGTAGTCACTGCCCCTTCTGTTGAGAACGAGCTCCCACACTCCTTGAAAGGTTCATCGATTTCAGCGTGAGGACTCCGAATCCGGCCAACGAGAGGAAGAGCACCCACACGCCTTCCGTTAGTACTATCAGACCAATGCCGATCGCGAAAATAGCCAAAACTGTTTCCGCAATGGCGATTCTGTCATGCTGGACATCACGGAAGTACTGCCTACTCCTCTCATTACTTTCGACTCCACTTTTGGGTGTTCGGAAAAAGAACCCCGGTCTTCCTCTGAGTCCTTGCAAGAAGCCGATGCAGATCGCGGTTGTCATGCATGACGTCGTGTAGGAAATAAGAGGGAGAAGAAGTAGGTTTTTCGCAGTCATTATCTTCTGCACATTGAGCGCGTAAGCCCCTGAAAGGAAGAAGGAGAATAAGGGCAATGTCACTATGATAACGTAAGCCGGGCTAGAGAATATCGAGTTTGCAGGCGCACTGAACCCAAGGACAAGTCCAAGAGCAGAGACGAAGGTGACCACGATCCAACTGAGGGCTGAGAAAGGTCCTAACAGGAAAAGTAGCAAAGCGACTCTCCTCCAAGGGGAGAGTTTGCGAGATCCAAGGATCTTTCGCCAGTTTGATCGGGCACACTTGGTCCACCCCTGCGCCACTCTTGCAGCTTGCTTCTTCCAAACCTCAAGGTTCGAGGGGTCTTCGCCAAAGACCTTCACATCACTTAGATAGACACCTCGCCATCCAGCGGAGTATATCCTGCAGGAGAGGTCGGCGTCGTCCACTATTGAGTCGTTTGTCCAAAACCCGACCTCTCTGAGAATAGCTAGCGACATCAGTGTAAAGCCTCCTTGAAATGAGTAAGGAGCGTCCAAAGTATACGACCCCATCTTCGTTATGGTATCTCCTTGGTCCTGAGATAGTGCAAACAGCCTTGTGATCAGGTTTTGTTCGCGGTTGTAGTCGCCGACCCGGAATGACACGAACGCTATTCTGGGATCTAATCGAAAAGCTGCTAGTCCTCGGGACAATGAAGCGGGTGTGACTGTCGAATCCGCGTCTAGAAGGAGGACGTATTCGCCTCTCAAGAGAGAGGCAGCGTGGTTCAATGCGCCGCTCTTGAATCCCTCCCTGTTGTTTCGCCTTGATACGAGAGCGACGATACCCGAAGAATTCAGCTCCCCTATTTTCTCGTCTATTACGCTCCTCGTGTCATCTGTAGAGTCGTCGGCAACAATAACCTGAATTTTTCCAGCTGGATAGTCCAGATACTTGATTGCATCAAGGGTTCGCCCGATCACGAACTTCTCGTTGTATGAGGCGATTAGAACTGAAACAAGAGGCAAATTCTCTCTCGGAAGATCGATATTACCCAGGATTCTAGGGTATCGCAGCGAGCTAACGAATAGGATGACAGTGTAGTAGGAAGACAGCAGAACTGGAATGCTGAAAGCCAGCGAGATGGATGTGATGATAATCCACGGTTCGATCACAAACCATCTGCGACGAACCAGCGAGTCATGGGGGTTCTTATGGTTGGCGAAAGACTTCAGAAGTAAAGAACCGTTCGCAATGCGCAAAGATTACGGCTGCTTTCGCCATCTCATTCAAACTAGAAGTGCCCCGTATTAGGTGGACCCGCCCGGAATCTGTGCCAGACTACAAACTGTCTCTGAGAAGAATGTGACATGTTTTCGAGGTCTCGTGACGGGAGGAGGAGCGGAAGGTAGGAGGATTCGAGGCTCGTGGTGGGCTACTCAACCTGAATAGGTCGTGTGGGTCTCTTCTCGTCGCTCTTGGTGAAGCGGACTTCAAGGACTCCATTCTTGTAGGTGGCTTTGGCCGTTCGAGGGTCAACCAAGTGTGGCAGTTCGAGTTCTTTGAAGTATCGTCTCTTGGCAGATTCCACAGCTATCTTCAGCGCCCTGTCGGTCGATTCGAGCTTGATGTGTTCCTTCTCTACTCCTGGAAGCTCTGTTACAACAATCACTTCGTTACCCTCTTGTAAAACATCCACGAGTGGTTCACGTTCTTCCTTCACTAGCGGCCCTCGAGAGGTGGGTTCGACGTTGCCGAACTCCCTGATTACTGGCTTGCCATCCTCTCCAACGGACATTGAGAATCCGTATACGAAGGGTTGTGGTCCTTCACTTGCCTTGGGCATCTCTACTGCTTTCCGCATCATCTCGTCCATCAGGCGATCCATCCGGTCCATTTCTTCGAAGATGTCGAACCACCATCCCGATCGCCGAGTGCGTTTCTTTCTGGTAGAGTCTCTGCTGTGAGCCATGGTAGACCAATCGAGAATATTCCGGGAAGTATATTGGAGTTTTGTTGGGAAATTACCATGGCAATTTTACGTTTGAGCAGAGCGCAGAGTGGGAGGTTATCTGAGCTTCTGGCGGTTGAACGCTCCGTTCTGAACTCTGGAATTAAGCCCTCGACGCTATCTTAACATACACGGGAAGGCCTAACAGTGTCCACGAAGGGGTCGGGTTTATTTGGGAAGGGCCGGGGTCGCTGTTGCGATACTAACAGTTCTAACGGTCACGACGTTCGGAGTTGGACAAGCCTTGTCATTTGAGTCAAGTGTTCCAGTCAAAGGAGTCATCGATGGATGGATCACTTTCCACCAGACACCTCTGAATCTTGTGATTAACGATGCGACGACGTGGGCTCGAGTGTGGAATGCTAGCTTCTGCCCCGACGCCTGCACGTATGTGTCTCTTCCACGAATCGACTTCTCAAACACTACGGTACTAGCGGTGTTCGCTGGACCTCCACTTGACCCGGGCGTAATAATCAGTCCCCATGTCAGCCGCAATCTTCTGGGCCTGCTCGTCGAATCAACAGTAACAATATCGGGACGCGGCTGCGTATACTTCGGTCCGCTGTATGTTCCCGGCGAGGGTGTCAAAGTTACCATCGTATCGATCCAGAAAACCACTCTACCAGTAACCTTTGCCACGCGAACAATCGTAAAGGATTGCCGTATATAGGCCAGGAAACACCAAGGCACCATTGCGCCGGACCGTATGCGTCCTTCACGGGGATCCTACCATGATTGTCCAGGTCCTCCGATGGCATCTTCGAGAATGCTCATACCCAGTCAGTTGGTAACTAAGGCGATGATACTGACCCGTCTCCCCTTTTTTGTTTTCCATTATCCGGCAATAGGATGCCTATTCGGTCACTAGTCCTATAATGCGAGGCGACCCTACGTGTCGTTTGGCACCTAAAATTGCGGCGGCGATTTCCGGACCGTATTGGAGTTTGCTCTACAACGGAAGCTAGGCTAGATCATTCGTTTGACGAGGCGGTTGATGTCTTCGCCCCTGTAGCCAAGCTCTCCACCATCAGTTGCAGCCCGTCTCGTGCTTCGTTTGAAGCCGCCTCTTGGAGGATGAAGTCTGAATCTTGGTTTCACTCCTGCAAGCCACAGATCTTTTACCCCGATCTCTCCAGCGACGACTGACCTCGCAAGCTCCGCAATATTCTCCTTCCTGAAGAATACCTTGGCGAACTCGTCGTCGAATTCCTTGTTTCCCTCTCTCTCCCCTCTCTTCCGCAGCAAGTTCTCCAACACTTCCGGGTTAACCTGCCCCCAAGCGACCAGGTTCTTGGCTGTCCGCAACATGCCTAGGGTCGATGGGCTGCTTTCTAGGAGCCGATTGTAGGTCTGCACTAAGGCATCGAACACTGCAAGCGCGGAGGAGGTAAGTGTCGATGTGGACCCGTAGGTTCGGGTCCAGCAGTCCTTGACCCCGGCCAGCCTCAAGACCTGCTTCGGTATCTCCCCCGCAACAAGCCCGAGTCCTCTGGGGCTTGGAAGAACGTGCACTCTTACACTGCCGCACTTCCCGACAACGCTGAATGGTACGGTGTGGGCTCTGCCGCAACGGCATTCCCAGCTTCCACATCCACGGCGCACAGGAACAACGTTCAGCTTTGCCTGTATAGTCCCCTTGTCGATGGCAGTTCGTACCTGCCGGGCCTTCCCCTCTCCAACACCAATGTAACCATCCCCGTTCCCAACAGCGACGATTGCTCGGAATCTTGACCTTTCACCAGCGTCAGTCTGTTTCTGGACAAACCCAATCCCCAAGACCTCTTGTTGAATGTTCGGCAGAAGCGTGTCAACGATCTCTGGCTCCTTGATCCTCATGCCCTGGGTGAAGATCTCTTCCATTGAGACTATCTCGCCTGCTTGGACGAGCTTTCCAAGCTTTGTCTTTGGAACCCATCCTACCTCTTGACCAGGCCTCTGACCGCCTCCCTGGTAGGGTCTCTGGCTCATGCTTTCGCCTCAATCGGAGCAGACTGAATCTGTTGTCTGACTTGTTCGAAATGGTTGGAGAGTTCTTCAGGTTTCAAACCGCGTTTCAAATAACCGCTGAACGTTTTCCGGTACAAGTCTGTTTCACCTGAAAGCTTCTTCGCATACTCGGAAATGTGGGCTCCACCAATCCGTTCCTTAGCAGGAAGTGGACCGTCGGAGTGTGGAACCTGGAGCCCGGCATCGGAGAGTCCCTTCAAGACGGCAAACAGCTTGGAACCCTTAGTTGAAGACTTCAAGCCAATGTCAAGCACGGCCTCCTTGACTCCTTTCGCCAAGGCGCGACGCGCGGCTAGCGCCCCGGTTAGGTATGCGGACGGAATATTTCCTGTCGCTCCCTTCCATCCCATTTTGGCGAGCTCCTTAGAGGATGCTGCGGCTCGCACGATGTCGCCACGAAGCTCGGCGTCTGTGATCTGGACGTAAACATACTTGTTGGTTACCCGAACAACGGCTCTCGGTTTTCCCGAGCGGACAAGGGCTCGACGGAGCTTGTAGTCTGTCCTACCCTCTCTTCTGCGCCTGAACGGAACTGAGTATCGAGGGCCATCAGCCATCGTCTAACGCTTCCTCTGCAGCTGGTGGGCCTTTACATACTCATCGACGTGTGATCGGCTTCGGAACGCCCCTCCTTTCGACATGCCCAAGAGAAGCTTGTAGCTGGCCGGTGCCAATTGTCTCTTGTCTCTCAAGAATCGAAGGTGTCGTCGGATCGCTCTGATCTTCAGGACCCAGGCGTCCTTGCCCTGCTTCTGTCCGCCTTTTCGGCTTCCAGCTTTCTTTCGTCGGCCTGATTTCATTCGGTGGCGGCCTCTGCTGACTCCTTTCTTCTGAAGCAGTCGAATCCTGCCGCTATCGATTAGCGACTTGACTTCCTGGCGTGTAATTGCGGACTCGACTCTGGTTGTTTCTTCTGGGTCTATCCAGATTCTGCTCTTGCCGGAGCCGAGAAGGCTGGCTGCGAGCCGTTTCTGGTTTTTCAGGCTCACTTGTCTTATTCCTCCTCGTTAGCTTCGTCCTTCGGTGACTCCTTCATTGTCCCTGGCTGTGGGTCTTCCTCTGCTGCTTCCTCCGTCTCGCTTGGGGTAGGTGGGATTTGCGTTTGTTCGGAGCTTGGAGCCTCTTCTGTAATTGGCTCTTCGGTTGTGACTGGTTTCTCTTCTTGCTTGCCTGGGTTGGCGATGTGGAAGTTTCGGTGGCGTATCTCTTCGAGGAGGGGTAGTCTCTTTCGTTCTCCGACTCGGGCGGAGATTCTGATGATGTGGATCTTGGGGTCGAGTCCTTCGAGCTCTGACAGTCTGTGGATGAGACGTTCTTGTAGTCCTCGCGGATGGAGACCTCTCGTTGCCGCTGCCGTCCCGTATCCGACCTTGACTTTGGGGGGCCAGCCTGCTTCTTCCTTCCTGATCTTGCTGGTGACTCCGCGGGCTCGCCTCCATGCTGGCTTTACGCGCTTGTACCGCCAGCTTTCTTGCCGGTTGAACGCGTGCTTGCTCATATTCGCCATTTTACTTCACTTTCCCTGGTCCAACGGGCGTCTCGAGACTGGTCTTCGTGTCTATGTAGATGCCGTCTAGGAAGACTCGGAGGTCTTTCTTCTTGATCTTCGTCGAGTTCTGGATGTTGGCTGCGGTCTGGCTTACGGCCTTAATGTCGATTCCCTCAACGGTGATGTCGTCTCCTTTGACAGCGACTTTTACGCCGTCAAGTATCTGGGCGGATCTGGGTGTCTTTTCCCCGGTAAAGTTCTCAACTTTGAGTACTTTGGCTTTTTCGTCAACCTTCACGGTGACTGGGAAGTGGGCGTATACGGTTCTGAGATTGTACCTGTAGCCCTTGGTTACGCCTCTGATCATGTTTCGGATATGGGCTGCCGCTGTTCCCAGCATTCCTATCTCTCGCTTGCGGGGCCAGGTGACTGTAACCTGCACTTCTCGACCGCTTTGGGTGATAGTTACCGGTAGGTGGGATAGATCTTCTTTCAGCGTTCCCCGGGGGCCTTTGACCTTCACGGTCTTCGCGTCAACTTCCACTGTGACGTCGTCGGGAACTTGAATCGTGCGTTGAAGACTTTCGAAGCGCGCCATATTATTCACCTAGTAAACGTAGCCCAGGAGTAGGCCGCCGGATGCCATCTCTCTTGCTTCCTTGTGTGCGACGACGCCCTTCGGTGTTGTTACGATTAGGATTCCGACGTCTCTGGAGGGCAGGTATCGTTTGCCCCACTTCTCGTATTCTATTACGGTGGAAGAGAATCTGGGACGGACGCTGCCGCAGTTGTTGACCCTGCCTAGGAGTTGGATCTTGAACTTTCCACCTCGACCGTCGTCTACGAACTCGAACTCGCCAACGTATCCGTATTTTTGCATCACCCGCAATACTTGTCCCATTAGCTTCGAGGCGGGGTAGACGATGCAGTCGTGTTTGTGCCTCCGCTCGTTGTTGAGTATGGCTGAGAACATGTTTGAGATTGGTTCCATCGTGTGATCACATGTATTTCTTGAATCCGAGGCCGACTGCGACTTCTCTAAAGCACTGTCTGCAGAAGTTCAGCCCGTACTTTCTGACTATCGGCCCGTATTGGCCGCAGCGTTTGCATGGTCTGGCCCCTTTTCCGTATTTCCGGACTTTTCTCGGTTTTATCTTGGCCATCTTGATTGTCAGCTTCCTATTTGTGTTCTGAAGTTGTCCTGGA
Organism: Candidatus Bathyarchaeota archaeon; assembly: GCA_005882895.1. Classification (GTDB taxonomy): domain Archaea; phylum Thermoproteota; class Bathyarchaeia; order 40CM-2-53-6; family 40CM-2-53-6; genus 40CM-2-53-6. The sequence goes on from VBBD01000018.1 coordinate 31,479, forward strand.
TGAACTGGATAGCCTCCTTCTTCGAGACGTAATGATGTTTCCCGATCTTTGCCGGACGGATTGAACGACGTCTCAACCGGTACCCTGGCCGCTCTAGGGTGACGTGGACGGTGGCGCCGAAGATGCCTAGCTCAGGTACGTACCTTGTACCGGGTATTTCGATGTGTTCTTTGATTCCAAACGAGAAATTGCCATAGTCGTCGAAGCAGGAGTCGTTGACCTTGTTCGAGACTGCATCGAGAGCCCGAGTAAGGAACTGGCCCGCGTCATCGCGCCGCAACGTTACGACAGTGGCTATGGGTTCGCCTTTGCGGATTCCCCAGTCCTTGATCGCTTTCTTCGCAAGTTTGGTGGTTGGGGTCTTGTTGGTGAGCTGGTTGAGCACTTTCTTCGCCTTCTCCAATGGCTCGCCTGATTTCCCGGTGGCAATGTTGATCGTGACTTTTTCGATTCTTATGTTCAGGAGCGGATTCGTTTTGGTTGCAGTCTCAGTTGTTTGCATTGCAATCACTTCTCCAGTGTGACGAGTGGTGCATCTGTTCCGACGGGTATTACGTATTCGGCGGGGGTTTCGAAGCCTTCTGCTCCGGTTTCTATTCTCACGATTTTCCGTCGCGCGTAGGTCCCTGGGCTGATGGAGGTGATCTTTCCGTAGTATCCTTGGTTTCTTCCGTCGATGACGAGTCCGAGGGCTCCGACTTGGAATGGAACATACTTGACTATTTTCTGCGCTGGGAAGCTCAGCTGTACGGCGCCTCCGACAGCGAGTTCCTCAGCGCCGGGTCTCGTGTCTTTTGCTGTGGCGAGCAGGTTTCTTCCATCGTGGAGGCTGTACTGTAATTTTCCGCCTGGCACGTTCTGTTTTCCTACGATCTTGCATATCTTGTAAGCGGCCTCCTTATCCTGGGCTGGGGAGAGGATGAGTCCTCTGTTCGGCTTCGGTAGTGCCCTGTATGCTTGCGGTACGCCTTCGATCTGGACGATGTCCATCAGCCCGACTGGGAAGCGGCGGTCGCGTCGGACGACGCCGTCAACTTTGACTTTGCCCTCGCTTATGATCTTGATCGCCTCTTTGGCGATGTTCGCGAGCCCGAGGGATTCGCGGACGATTATCATGAGTGGTAGGCTTTTTTCGCGTGCGTGGGGTCCGGGTCTTGTTCGGGGTGCCCAGGTGTATTCTTTCCGGTGGATTGGCCAGAAGCCTGGTGAGGGTTCTCGTTTGAGCTGTCTGGGGCCGAACTTTCTAGCCATGTCTTATTCCTCTCGGGTTTTTCCTCTCTCGGCTAACAATCCGCTGCGCCATTTGTCTGAGAGGTTGAGGTTGGTTATGCGGACCTTGGTAACGTGGATGGGCAGCTGGGAGGAGAGGCCGGCGGATTTCTCTCGGGCCATTCCCTCGACGAAGATTCTGCCGTTGGAATAGTCTACGCGCTGGACTTTTCCTTCTAGGCCTGCGAAGTCTCCTCTCATGACGCGGACGCTGTCTCCGGTTCTTACGGGTAGCCGTCGGACTTTGTGGTTTTTGGTGAGATCGTCGGATAGCCGGGCGGCGAGCATTCGGCGTCGGCGGTGTTGTGGAGCGTTGAAGAACTTCTTCCTTTGCTTCGACGGCTTTGAGCTAGCCATTCTAGATTACCGTGCTCGCTAGGTTCGCGACTCTCGGCCAACGCTCAGCAGCCTCCTTTGCCACCGGTCCGCGGATCTCGGTGCCTTTGAGCTCACCCTCAGGAGTCATTATAACCGCAGCGTTATCCTCAAAGCTCAGACGGGTGCCATCGGGTCGCCGGATAGCTCTTGCCTGTCGTACGACGACGGCTGGAAAGACTTGTTTTCTGAGGCTGGGTGAGCCTTTCATGACCGTAATCATTACCATGTCTCCAACGCACGCTGCTGGAACACGTCGCAGTCGCCCATGGTAGCCGCGGACGTTGATGAGCTTCAGTTCCTTAGCGCCGGTGTTGTCAGCGCAGGTCATTCGGGATCCGACCGGTAGGCCCCGTGCGACTTTGGGCCGGTATTCTATCATTCCCCGGGCGCTGACTGCTCGGGTCTTCGGCGCGGGCATTAGGCTGCGCCTCCGGTCTTTTCAACGACGACGAAGGTGACTTCTTTGCTTAGGGGTCTGCATTCTGCGATTGTGACTTTGTCGCCTTCGGTCGCGGATATGCATGGCGGGTTGTGGGCGAGGGTCTTGCTTCTTCGCCTCTCGTACCTGCTGTACTTTGTGTAGTAGTGTAGGTATGCTCGTTCGACCGAGACTGTCTTGGGGGATCGCGAGCCTGCGACTGTTCCTTCGAAGACTCTTCCTCTGACGGAGAGGTGTCCGTGGAATGGGCACAGTGGATCGTTGCAGCCTGTTTTCGGGGCTTTGACGTTGAGGCCCGTGTTGCGGACTACCATTTCCGCAGCCCCTTCTTCACTCTGTCCTCGGGCCGGAACCGCAAGAGAGAGCCGTCGACCTCAACCTTCTCGCTCGGGAGTTCCGCTCGGAAGATTGTTTTTTGCTTCTGGACCTGTAACAGTTTTCCTTTGGCTTCTATCGTGAACGTGTTCATTGTCTCGTCCCGGACTGTGCCTTCTAGTCCTTGGATGGTTGGGTCTGTGGATTTTGTGATCTTGACTTTGAGTCCGATCCATTCGTGAGCGGTAATATTCTGCGATGTGATCATGGTCTACGCGGCCTCTGGTGATGGTTTCGTGGGCGAGTTCTGGGCTGTCAGCAAGCGGGCGATTGTCTTGCGGAGCTCGCGTATTCGCGCTGGATTGTCCACTGTTCCGCCTGACTTTACTGACGTTCGAATGGTGGTGAGTTCGGCTCGCAGTTCTATTACCTTCTTCCGCCGCTCTTCCGGGAGCATTTGGTTGAGTTCACGCTTTCTGAGAATCGGCAGTTTTTTCTTCCTCCTTGTTTTCGACAACAACCGCGACTTCGGCCGGGGTGTCTATCTCGACCGCCACCTCTGGAGCGGCGATTGGTTCCGCTTCCTTCGCTGGTGTGACTGGTTGTGGTGTTGTTTGTGCGGGGGGCGTTAGCATGATCGGCTTGTCAATGTAGTCGATCTGCGGCGGTAGGATGCGAACGTTGATTCCGAAAAGGCCCTGCTTCAACTGGACATCGGCGACCGCTGTCTTTACGCTCTTCAGCACCGGGTCTCCTACTCTGGGCAGGTAGCCGGCCTTGAACTTTTCAAAACGTGATCGTTCTGTTGTGAGTTTTCCTCGGATTGTGATCTCGACGCCGAGGGCTTGTGATTCCATTACTCTCTGGATGGCCCAGTATGCTGCGCGGCGGAAGTGGACACCTCGCTGGAGAGCGGAGGCGACCTGGGACGCAACGACTTTGGGGTCTTGCTCCGGTACCTCAATGTTCGCAACGGAGAGTTGCGGGTTCTCGATATGGAATTTATCCTCAAGGACCTTTGTTAGATCTCGAATACTCTGGCCTCTTCGGCCAATAACCATTCCGGGTTTCGCAGCGTAGATCACAACTCTCGTGCCAACGGGGCTCTTTGTCAACTCGACGTGGCTGTACCCGGCGCGTTTCAGCTCTAGAGCGAGGTGCTCGTCGATTTCGAGACGTCGAGAAACATCTTTGACAAAATACTTGGTAACCGACAAGAATTATTCCAGCTCGTAGCCGACAAGTTCGATATGCGTCATCGTTCCCTGCAAAAGATCAGATCGACCGAAGGCTCGCGGGTTTCTCCTAGGAACCTTAGTCCCGCGCTGCGCGGCAGCATGAATTATCTTCAACCGTTCCGTGTCGAGATTCCGATACTCAGCGTTCGCCTCCAACTCCTCTAAGAGCTTGAAGAGTCTGCCGGCGGCTTTTTGCGGAAAACGGCCGGCATAGAAATGCTCGTTCAGCTGTCGCCGATGCGGGACTTCCTTGTGAAACCGACGGTAGGCAACTGCTTGTTTCAGCTCGATGACGCGTTCGAGAAGCCGTTTTGCGTCGGACAGCTTCATTCCCCTGATTGTTCGACAGAGCTCTACGGATGCTTTCGGGGATATGCGAAGTTGGCGGCCAGAACACTTCACAGTACGGTCTGGGTCCAAGCCCGTAACTGAGTATCCGCGTTCTGGCATTCCTCTTTCACCGGAAGCTTCGAGGAGCCCCAGGCCTCAAGCTAAAAACCCTTTGGGGAAGCGAGAGGGGAAGACCTGTTTCCAAGTAGACGAAGAGTCCATGAAATCCTCAAAGTCACTATTTCCAGATTGTCAGGGTTGAAAGACCGCGAACGTTTCCGGGCTTGGCTACTCAGTGGTTTCGGAAACTCCGAACTCACTCGCCTGTAACGCAAAGCCGTTGCGCAAGACCCCTTGTGTCTAGACGCACCTCATGTCTGGCACTGATTCTGAACGAGTCTTAGGTGTCGGGGCACGGTTTCGGCTTTGTGCCGGTCGAGCACTGTCCCGTTTTTCGGCGTGCATCATCCCCTGAATGTTCTAGTGACCTTTCAGATTCAAGATCAGAAGAGAGAAGGTAAATCGCCTATTGTCAGCCCTGATCGCGATTCTGGGAGGGCTCCTCAAGATCACCCCTAGATTCGTTGGGCTAATCGCGTTTTCGCCGAGCCAGCTAAGCCCAGATTGCGCCTTGAACAGCCTACCTCGCCCATTATCAATACCTGACAGCGAACCTTCTAGAAAATAGGGGGGTCTTAGCGACCGACCCTCGCGTCGCGTGAGTGAGTGAGGGGAAACTCTGTTCATGGTTCGAAATCGCCCGTTGTCAGCCCGATCAGCACGAGCGAACATTTGCCTGCAGATTCTCGAGATCTTCCGAGGCGAAAGTTCGTTCGAAACGACCGATGGTGTAACCTGTGGATCGGCCACAGGGTTACTGTAGGCTTATGCAAGCTTCCGTCCGCCCTAGCCTCGGTCCATTATGGAAACCGCGATCGAAAGGGTCCATACTGGGATCCCAGGGCTGGACCACGTTCTCGAAGGCGGCTTCCCCAAAGGCGCCCGAGTCCTCCTAGCAGGAGGAGCCGGCTGCGGGAAGACAATATGCTGCGGACAATACCTCTACAAAGGAGCCACAAAGTTCGGCGAACCAGGAGTCTACGTCAGCACCGAAGAACCACCCTCCGAGTTCAAAGCGAACATGCTACGATTCGGCTGGGACTTCAAGAAACTAGAAAACGAGAAAAAAATCGGCATGGTCGACGCCGTCTACCAACGCGTCGAATCAGAAGTCACAGAACAAGAAAGCCTGCAATCGATTCTCTACAACCTACGATCAAAACTATCAGAAGTCAAAATACTAGTCGAACAACTAGGAGCAACAAGACTCGTCGTTGACTCTCTGCCAGGATTCGGCTTCCGAGTAACCGACCTGAACACTCTACGAGAGATATTCCTCGAGGTCGGACTTCTCTTGAAAGACGTAGGTTGTACCACAATAATGACCACTGAAATCGTTGAGGGCTCAGGATTGATCAGCCGATACGGCATCGAAGAATTCCTGGCAACAGGAGTCATGGTCTTGTCGCTCGTCCGCCAGAGCTCGCCGATAAGGAAGCTATTCGTCCGGAAGATGCGTGGGACAAGCCACAGCCTAAACGACTACGCCTTCGCCATCGGACCGGACGGCATCGTCATCAAGGGTCCCGTGGGCGTTCGAAGTGTCAGCCACGGCCGCAGGCGCCTCCACAGCAACAACGGGAGAAAGCGCCGAAGCCGCCGGTAATACGAGCTCCGAAGAAGTCGTGACAGGTAACATCCCAGTATCCCAAGGGGAAGGGGTAGTGGAACAAGGGGTTCAAGTGGAACAATCAGCACCCGACCAAGCGGGATACCAGCAAGGGTACCAGGACCAGTACCCGAACAGGCAGGATCAACAGAGACGGCAACAGGCGTAGAAAAAAAATGGCGAATATTAGAAGTGGAATTGGCGCGTTTGACGAGTCGATCGGCGGCCTCCCGTCAGGCAGCATAATCACGTTTCTCGGCGAAGCGGACACTGGGATGACCACGTGCGCCGAACAGATTCTCTACCAAGGCCTGACGGAAGGAAGGCCGGCGGTCTATTTCACAACGGGACGCTCGTGGGAGGATGTTGTCGGCGAGATGGCGGTTTTCGGCTGGAACCTTGACAACTATTTTGAGAAGAGAAAGATGTGGTTCATTGACAGCTTCAGCATGAAGAGAGAAAAGATCTCCGGCGAGGTCTCCTGGGACATCGGCCCAGCCAACCTCCTCGCAAAAGAGTTTCCCCGGGTCATCACGCCTCTAGGAACCACCACAATCGTAATTGATAGCTTGAGCGATATTATTCGCTCTGCACCATTTCCTGCAGTTGAGCAGACTTTGAAGATCTTGCAGAATCACGTGCGTTCTACGGGTGGTTTAGCGTTGTTGCTGGCGTCTAAGGGGATTCACACTGAGCATATCGAGAACACTGTTCAGCACTTGAGCGATGGTGTTGTGGACTTGTCCACGGAACCTTTCGGGAGTGAGGATTATGCGCGGAAGATGCGAGTATTGAAAATGCCAGGAGCACTGGGAGACATGAAGGTCTACGCATACCGCGTAGGCCCAGCTGGAATAGAGATGGCAGCACTTCACAGGGTGAGATAAAAACAATGATAATGACCTTACAATTCGAAGATGTAATCGGCCTTCTAGCGAACCCGACCTTCCTCTGGTCAATCCTTGCCGCAACCTGGGGAGCAATCGGTTACAGGATGATCCGCCGGCGGAGACACGGGCCAAAGACCGGTCCCTCGCAAGCATCAGGCGCGGTCAGCTTCAGTCTCACAAAACCAAGGCTTTCTGAAGAGGAAATCTTCAGGATTCTCACAACAACCGAGGTGAACATCCAGATCGTGCGGATATGCGAGACCCCAAAGAGTGCAAAAGAGGTCGCGAAGGCGCTAGGCGACGTCTATCCCGGGCACAAGGAAAAAGGATTCCCTGCGGAGAAGCTCGGCGAGCACCTAGCTAACCTCGAACGACTAGGAGCGGTCAAGTTCAACGGCGAAAAATGGGCCGCGAGCGATGTTGGTGTCAAGATGGTCCGCAAATACTTCGGCTAACCACTTTGTGAGTCGCCGAGCGCCAGATCTCATTTCGAGAATGAGATTCGCTCATGTAATTGATGGGCTTTGTCCTTTGGATCCAGTCGTTCGCCATTCTTAGCGGATTGAGTGAACCCCATGATCACCCGAACTGAATCCTTGACCACGGGGACTGCTCTAACTCCTGCAACCTCCGAGAGTTGTCTATTTCCGTAAGCCTACAGACTGACCCAAGAGGAGCTTGTCGGCCTTCGCGAGAACCCCTTCGAGTTCTTGTTTCTCTTCAGCAGTCAACTTATCCCCGGCCAACTTCAGCAAAACCCGTGCTGTCAGTATCGAGAGAGGAACGGTTACCTCTCGTTCCTTACCTGGAACTATCTTGTATACGTAGGGATTCGCCTCAGTCGAAACCGAAGCGTCAGCGGCGAATGCTGCGGTACGGCGCATGTGGAATAAACCGATTATAACGCTGATCGGGGAAGCGATCACGATCGCAACAGCGGTGAACTCTGTCAAGTGTGGAAAGACTGACACCAATGAGGTGTCGGCTATGGCGAGCTTGTAAATCACGATAATGTTGCTCACAAAGCCGATGAGGAAAGCTATGTAGGTGCCGTAGCCGACTCTCAGATAGAACCAGCTTCTAAAGATTATACGTTCAAAGTTCATGGGATTAACGCACCCCTTCTCCTCCTATAATTCTTTCAGATTTAGCCCGAATGAGAGGTCCCGGAAGCATCTAGAAAAAGTCAATACCATGTGTTTGGTACAATGGGGCTGAAATGGAACCTAGACGACCGTTTGACCCTCTGCATCCGGCGCCGATTGAGCCACTTCCCTCCCCCATGCGGCCCTCAGGTCAGTACGTCCGGAGAAACGAGGAGACCATCCGAGTCCTCAAGGAATTGCTAGACCGACTCACTGGGATTGAAAACAGACTCAAGACCATAGAGGAACATTTGAAGACCCGACGGTAGCACCCGCGTAGCCTCAACCGAGCCCAGATTCTCTGTACTTGAGTTCTGACTTCGCAGCCACTATGAAGTCATTTTCGCTCAACCCTTTGACAGAATGAGTGGACAGGGTTAGCTTCACTCGTCTCCACTTGATCACAATGTCGGGGTGGTGGTCCTGTTCCTCAGCGATCTTCCCTATCTCGTTTGCGAAGGCTAGACCATCTAGGTAGGACGTGAAACGGAACTCTTTCTCAATAGACCCGTCTACCAGATTCCATCCTGGAAGACTCCTCATATACTGTCCGACTTCCTCGCGCGTCATGGGAGAACCTTTGCGTTCTATGCTAGACTTCGCCGCGAGCTGTTCGAGGGTCGACATGAATCTCGTAAATGCGATCTCCACTGGTAATAATAATCTTCCAACCGTTGGCGAACAAGTCCTTCGTGAGTTCATCCCTTTCTTACTCGACTTCTGCTCTTAGGCCGTGTCCGATGTCAGGAGTCTACGAATTCTGGCTGCGGGAACGGGACAACGAATCTTCCTCCCTTATCAAGAAACTCTCTTTCTTTGGCGAGAATCTCCTGCCTGAAATTCCAGGCGAGGAGAAGATAATAATCGGGAGGCTTTGTTCGAGCCAACTCGGGACTCACCACCGGTATCTTGACGCCGGGGATAAGTTTCCCCTGTTTCAGGGGGGTCGTGTCGCTCGCATAATCAAGGATATCTCGACCTATGCCGCAGTAATTCAAAAGAATGGTGGCCTTGGCGGGAGCGCCATAACCAGCTATCCTCTTTCCCTCCTTCTTTAAGCTCAGAAGCATATCCCTAAGATGATGAGCCAACTTCGGAACCCGTTCCGAGAAATCTCTTAGCGCCCAGAAATCAGCTTCCTTCTCCTCACGAGCGGACATTTCTTTCACAAGGTGTGATGGTTCTTCAAAAGATGGAGAAGCAAACCCCCTGAAAGTTCCTCCATGAATCGATGGATAGTACTCTAGATCCACGAGGAACAGCCCCTCTTCTCGTAGAGCCCTCGTGAGAGGCTTGAGTCCAAAATAACTCAAATGCTCATGGTATATCATATCGAACGAATTATTCCGGAGAACATCCGCCACCCAGGGCAATTCGAAGACGAATAGCCCGTTAGGCCTCAAGACGTGCGCAACAGTAGCCAGGAAGTCTCTGAGACTTCCAACATGAGAGAGAATGTTGTTCGCAGTGACAAGCCGAACCTTCTCCAGCCTTTTAGCCAGCTTGAGATCGAAGTAGTTAGTGAGGGTAGGTACTCCTGCCGCCTCAGCAATCGACGCAACATTCCGAGCTGGCTCTATCCCTAGAACTCTTGCCCCTCGTCTCTGAAAGGCCTTCAGAAGGGTTCCGTCGTTGCTCCCGACATCAAGAACACGGTCCTTAGCAGTCAAATCGAGACGTCGGGTAATTCCCTCCGCGTATCGATCAAAATGTTCCATCATTGTCTTGGAAGCAGATGTAAGGTAGACGTAGTCTGTGAACATCTCAGTTCTCGGAACCAGGTCGGCCAGTTGTATGAGGGCGCAGTTATGACAATAATAGACTACGAGTGGGTAGGGAGCATTCGAAGTCGAGGTGACACTAAGGAGTCGATTTGCCAAGGGAAGATTGCCCAAGTCAACCATGGGAACCATTGCTCGATGTCTAGGCGACCAGGGCGAACCCCCCAGAGGGAAGTCCGATAAACCGCACCCTCTGCAAGGAAGCCACGAACTCATCGCATGCTTCGCCTCACGGAATTGGGCTCCGCGGAGTTCGATTTCAACCATTTCCCATCGAATGCTGCTTCTTCTAACCGGCATTACATGTTCTCTCATTTTGGCCCTACAAACCGGGGGTTGGCTAGACACATGGGTTCAGTTGATTGGAAAGTCGGAGGGAGGCTCCCAGCCCAAGCAAAGGAGTAATATCTTCTTGTTTCGTTTTTCGGGCCGTGAAAGGAATCGTGCTCCACGGAGGAGCTGGAACAAGGCTACGCCCGCTAACTCACACGGGCCCCAAACAGTTGATTCCAATCGCTAACAAGCCGGTATCTCAGTACGGTGTAGAGGATATGATAGCTTGCGGAATTAGAGAAATTGCTTTCGTTCTTGGAGATGTACATCCCGAGAAAGTAAAGGAGTACTACGGCGATGGATCAAGATTTGAGGCGAAATTTGCCTTCGTCACCCAAGGAGAGCCATTGGGAATAGCTCATGCCGTCAGCCTTTGCGAGGATTTCATTGGCGATTCCGCTTTCATTGTTTACCTTGGCGACAACCTCATCAAGGGAGGGGTGAAAAAATACGTCGATGAGTTTCTGGCTTCTGGTCTTGACGCTATGATCTTGTTGACTGCTGTGCGAAACCCATCCCAATTTGGAGTGGCTCGCGTTGCCGAAGATGGCCGACTATTAGAACTGCAGGAAAAACCGAAAAATCCGCCCTCAAATCTGGCATTAACCGGAATATACCTATTCAGGCCGGCTATATTTGATGCGATAAGGAGACTCCAACCCTCGTGGCGAAATGAGCTAGAAATTACCGATGCTATACAAACTCTTCTGGAGTCGGGCAACAAGGTCGACTACCGGAAGGTAGATGGGTGGTGGAAGGATACCGGGACGCCCGAAGACATACTAGACTCTAACAGGCTGGTGCTAGACGGGATCACGCCCAAGATAGAGGGTACGCTCGAGGAGATTGGATCAATACAGGGAAGAGTAGCGTTGGGTCGTGGATCACGAATCTCCAAAGGAGCCGTCGTCAGGGGACCTTGCATCATCGGGAGTGACACGACGATAGGATCCGGGGTCTACATAGGACCCTATACTAGCATAGGCAATCACGTCTCGTTTTCGCGGGGGGAAATAGAAGATTCCATTGTTATGGATAATTGTCGAATTGAGATTGGTAATAGAATCACATCGAGTATAATAGGGCAGCATAGTTCGATCATCACGGGGAAAGCAACCTCCACAGGGCGTCTTAGTCTGACTGTGGGCGAGAATTGCGTGATAAGACTTTGAGATAAGGGGCGAAACTTGGAGAAAGTAGTCGTAACAGGTGGACTAGGGTTCATTGGAAGCAACTTCATCCATCAAATTATCCAGAGCAGCGACCATACCAGGGTAACAAATCTTGACTACGGAAAAAGCGGTAACGCCGCGAACCTGAGAGACCTTCGCAGGCATCCGAGGTATAGACTGGTCAAAGGTGACTTATCGAACCCGAGAACCTGTCAAGAAGTGTCTAAGAATGCAGACTATATCGTGAATTTTGCCGCCGAGACTCATGTCGACAGAAGCATCGCCAACCCGGGGCCGTTTCTGAGCAGCAATCTCGTGGGTTTCTACAACATATTGGAAGCCTGTCGAAAGTCGGACTTGCAGAAGCTTGTACACGTATCCACGGATGAGGTGTATGGCTCGATCGACTCAGGGTCCTTCTCAGAACAAAGTCCTCTGAGTCCCTCGAGCCCTTATTCAGCCACGAAGGCAGCGGCGGATATGCTTGCTCGAGCTTGGCATGAGACCTACAAAGTGCCAGTCGTGATCGTCCGTTGCACGAACAACTTCGGGCCCTACCAACATCCCGAGAAATTCATCCCGAAGGCTATACTTCGCAGCCTCAAAAAGATGAAGATCCCTCTGTATGGTGGTGGGGGACAGATTCGAGACTGGACATATGTGGAAGATTTTTGCGATGGTATCAGCAAGGTCTTGGAAAAAGGTGCCTCCGGCGAAATCTACAACTTTTCGTCTGGAAACGAGTTTACGAACCGCCAGGTCGCAGAAAGAATCATTCGTCATTTGGGGGTAACAGAAACGGCGGTCGTCGATGTCGACGATAGGCCTGGCCACGATTTCAGGTACAGCATATCATCAGTGAAGACTCGCCAACAGTTGGGATGGCAACCGCGTCATTCGTTCGATCAGGCCTTGGGACGAACAGTAGACTGGTACGTCAACAATTCTTCATGGTGGAAGCCCCTAGCATCAGCAAAGGTCTTGTCCGCGACTCCTTGGAAACAGGGCGATTAAGACAACGAAAGTTCTGATCACTGGTGCTAGCGGACTCCTTGGGGTGAAACTCGTTCAGGTCGCGCGGGGGAGAGGGCACCACGTCTTCGCAGCATACAAGGAGCACCCGCCCACCTTCGGCACTCCAGTTTCGCTCGATATTACCGACGAGGTTTCGGTACATAAGACCATCTCCCAGATAGAACCCGATGTAATTGTCAACAGTGCCGCTCTGACGGACGTAGACAAATGCGAGGTGAACCCCCAACTCGCCAGAGACTTAAACTCGACTTCTGTTGAGTATCTTGCAGGCTCCGCCAAGGAATCGTCCTGCTTCCTTGTCCAAGTGTCCACCGACTTTGTATTCGACGGCACGACGGGGAATTATTCGGAACATGACCGACCTAATCCGATAAACCAATACGGTCTTACAAAACTTGCCGGGGAAGAGGCGGCCCAGAACTGCGGGGAAGGTCGGTGGTCCGTTGCTCGGGCGAGTGTAGTGTATGGCTGGGGACGCCCTGAGAGACCCAACGCGGCAACGTACATTATTGATAGTTTGTCGAAGGGCCGGAAAGTTTTCATCGTAAAAGACCAATATTCAAGTCCAACTCTCAACACAAACTTGGCGTTAATGGTTATGGAGATTTCCGAACGACACCTTCCAGGAATAATTCACACCGCAGGCGCGACGCGACGCAGCAGGTACGACTTCGCCCTTGGTCTGGCTGATCGCTGGAAGCCACCGCTTGAGAGGAAACTGATTCTTCCCACAGAAGCCGGAAACATACAGTGGACAGCGAAGCGGCCCTTGGACTCTTCGCTGCAGGTTTCACGGGCAGCATCGCGGCTTGCAAATCGGCCCTTAGAAATTGATGAGGCTTACCGCCAGTTTATTGCAGAAGAACCTGCAAGAGCCTAAATCGATTAGACGAGAATGAAAACCCGAATTTATTTATGGGATGGCTTGTTCCAATCGTAGCTTTGAGAAACTCTTGGGTCTACAATGTTCGGGTCGTTCCAGGGCCTTCGTTCCTCGTCAGGGTCCTTCGCATTGTAAAGTCGATTCAAGAAGTAGACCGTCAACGAAGGCTCGTTTCCCAGGGTCTTGGTTCCATGCCAGTATGAACCTGGAACCCGAACGACCTCTAACTTTTCCCCGCTGGTCACGATTTCTGAGAGCTGCCCCCGTGTGGGCGATGCAGGAGAGTCATCGTAGGCGCATAACTTCAGGGTCCCTTTTAGAACAACAAGGTAGTCGATCTGTCCTCGGCTGTGGCGGTGCCAGGCGCGAATTACACCGGGGTAGCTGTAAGAAAGGTTGCTTTGAATGACCTTGTCCTCGCCGAGGAGATCTCGCCAATCTTCCCTGAAGATTTCTGCGAAGGACCCGCGCTCATCCACGTTCCTTCTGAGTTCGTGAACTCTAACGCCGGGAAGCATGGCCGTTGCCACCTTTCGCTCTCTATTAAGATTGGAAGTGATCAAGCCTTAGAAACACGATGGCTCGATGCATGAAAGTTTTCGGAGAACATGCAGCCTCGAATCTCGATTTCCAACCTTTCGAAGCAAGATTCCTGAGATTAACTGTCTTGAGACTATGTTAGCACCGTGCGGGAAGATTGATTACTTTTATCCATCTCTGCTCATTTTATACGTTCATCAGTATAGTTTGAGAGCTTTCAGGTGTAAGTATTCGTCATGATCGAGAAAACCAGCCTCTCTATCCCCTCTGAGATAGTACGGGACGCCCTCTCCAAACCCACCATATTCAAAGATGAAGGCCCCCTCAGCCTCGAATGGCTTCCAACCCGGCTTCCCCACCGGGAAAACCAGCTACGCTTCCTCGCCGAGCTCTTCCGGTCGGTCATCGACAAGCCCGGGACCACCAGTCCCAAGGTCCTCATAACCGGTGACATCGGAACAGGCAAGACGGTCCTCACCCAGCGGTTCGGCACGGATATCCAGCGCACCGCCAAGACCCTGAAGCTCAACCTCGCCTACATCCAGGTCAACTGCCGCGAATACCGGGGCAGTCTCTTCATGATCCTCAAACGAGTCCTCCAGACCTTCACGCCCCAATTCCCCCAGCGAGGTTTTTCCAGCGAGGAGTTACTACACATCCTCCTAGACCAGCTGGAGGACAAGAAACTCCACATCATCCTCACCCTCGACGAGGTGGACTCGCTCATCAAAGCAGAAGGCTCCACCAGCCTCTACAACCTCACACGCATCCAAGAGGAACGACCAGGCCGACCAGTAAGATTATCCCTCATAATCATCCTGCGAGAGCTCAAGAACCTAGAAGACCTCGACAGGAGCACCCAAAGCACCCTCCAGCGAAACATCATCCGCCTAGACCACTACACCACACCACAACTGGAAAATATTCTGAGAGAAAGATCAGAGCTCGCATTCAAAGAGGCAACTGTCCCTGAAGAGGTTCTGAATTTCGTTGCTGACATGGCCACGCCGGGGGGCGATGCTCGCTACGCTATTGAGCTACTATGGAGAGGTGGAAAGTACGCTGACACGGAAGGTGCGAGAGAGGTGAAGCCTGATCATATCAGAGCGGCCGCGAACAGCGTCTACCCTGTTCTCCGCACCGAGTATTCCCAGCATCTCAATCTCCACGAGAAACTTATACTTCTAGCCCTGGCTCGGGTCTTGGAGAGAAACAATGCAACATACGCCACCATGGGCGATGTGGAAATAGCATATCGTATGGCTTGCGAGGAACACAAAGAAACGTACCGGGCCCACACACAAGTCTGGAAGTACGTTCAGAACCTGAACGCTACAGGCATCCTCTCCACCCAGCTCTCCACCACCGGCTTTAGAGGAAAAACTACCCTACTGGGAATCTCCTCGGCCCCTGCCTCTGCCATCCGTCGATGGCTTGAATCAACCCTCTCCGTCAGAGCCTAGCCTTGGGAGGAGAAGAGATCCCACCACTTGACAGAGTCCTCTCAAGTAGCGGAAGAATACGAATACTCACGCTGCTCTCCCAAGTCGAACAACTGCATCTGACGGAGATCGCAAAGAGGACTGAACAAAGCTACAGCGCCGCCGAGCGGCATCTAGACGACCTATCAGAGGCAGGGATTGTGGAAGAAAGAGACTACGGACGCGTTAGAGTGTTCAGGCTTGACCTCACCAACGATCGCGCGAAGCTATTGCAGGAGCTGATCCTGAAGTGGAATCACAGTCAGCAGTTGCAACCTGTCCAAGCTCAAGCTTAAACCACTCACGCAACTCTCTAGTGCACATCTGTACAACGCTGGTTTGACATTTGGAAAAATGTGCCGAATGCGGACGCGTAACACTTCTGAACAAGAAGTGTGAATATTGTGGCAAGACTTTTTGCGAAGATCACATGCCCAAGCACCAAGCTTGGGAGCACCGTCATGAGGGCCTTGCCGATGACGCTTCTAGCCTGTGGAAAAGGACCAAACGACCCTAGAGAGGAAAGCAGGTTCTCCCCTCCGTTCTGATCCGGATGCTCGGGGACTGGAAGGTCTTTATGGGGCGGCCGGACCTACTGTTAGAACAATCGTTGGCTCAACAGTTTGAAGCCCTAGGTTTCCAACCCCGGCTTCTTCAGGGAATCAAAGATATGGGCTTCGACGAGATGTTCCCAATTCAAGCGGAAGCTATCGCCCCTATTCTCCAAGGAAGAGACATCATCGGGCAGGCACACACCGGGTCGGGAAAGACCCTTGCCTACGCCCTTCCAATACTCCAGAGGATCGACAACCACGTTCATGGGCTCCAAGCGCTCGTGCTAGTCCCAACACGCGAACTCGCAGTCCAGGTTGCAGGAGAATTCGAACGCCTCGCACGCCACCTTCCAATAAGAACCGTCCCGGTCTACGGTGGGCAGAGCATCGGCGTTCAGCTCAACAAACTGGAAAGACCAACCACGAGAGTCATCGTCGCCACCCCAGGCAGACTCCTCGACCATCTGGAGAGAAGAACAGTAGACTTAGACCGGGTCCGATTTGTCGTGCTGGACGAAGCGGATAGAATGTTGGACATGGGGTTCATCGATGACGTGAGGTTGATTCTCGAGAGAGTCCCGGGTCCCCGTCAAACAACCTTGTTCTCGGCAACTATGCCTGATGAGATCATCAGGCTCGCCCATCACTACATGAAGAATCCCCTGAGAATATTCGTCGATAGCGACGAGATTGCTGTTGAATCCGTCTCCCAGAAGTATACATGGGCTGAAGAGAACGAAAAATTCCCCGCTCTTTGCTCCCTTCTAGAAACCGAGAAGGTAACGAGAGGACTCATATTCTGTTCGACCAAGATCAGAGCCGGTCGGCTTGCCCAAGCCCTAAGAGTCGAGGGCTACAATGCGTTAGCGATTCATGGAGATCTTTCCCAAGGCCAAAGGGACAGGGCGATGCAGGCTTTTCGCGACGGATCAATCGCCGTCCTAGTCGCTACAGACGTGGCGGCAAGGGGCCTCGACATTACGAACGTAAGCCACGTGATTAACTTCGACTTACCGGAAGAACCCCTCACATACTTCCATAGAATCGGCAGAACCGCCCGAGCTGGAGTTGCCGGAATCGCA
Source organism: Candidatus Bathyarchaeota archaeon (assembly GCA_005882895.1). Taxonomy (GTDB): domain Archaea; phylum Thermoproteota; class Bathyarchaeia; order 40CM-2-53-6; family 40CM-2-53-6; genus 40CM-2-53-6. Next base: position 48,073 of record VBBD01000018.1, read on the forward strand.
GTCTCCCTCGTAAGCCGAAGCGATGACTCCATCTTTGAGAGAATAAGACGGACAACTTCATCGAATATTCAAGAGATGATTAGGTTGACGTCCCCGGGTCGAAGATCGTACCCGACCCTTTTCCTGCCACCTCGTCCCTACGGTCCAAGGAGAGGTGGAGAGAGACACCAGCGAGGTCGTGGAAGACGTCCTACCCAACGTCCACCGAGATTCCAACGACACAGACGCCGGTATTAGACATCGATGGTTAGGGGATTTCCCTACCGGCCATGCTCAAGAGCAAAACACGGTAGCGACCTTCTGACGAGAACCTCTAAGAAATTCTTTCAATCGTCCGAGTGACCTACGTCGCGAGTTGTGGAACATTTTAATAGAAACGGAAAGCCCGTAGAACTGTTAAGTTAGAAGGATAAAATGAAGTCCAACAAGAATTCTAACTCTCACGAAAAAATATCCGCATCAGCTTCGTCCTCTCGTATTCAATTCTCACCACGTGGCGATGCGTTCAAACATCCTGTGCAACATTTTGACGTGGCGAAGGTTCACACCGTCAGCGAAGCTCTGGAAGCGTTCAACACCACATCATTCCAGAGCAGAATGCTTGGCAGGTGTTACAAGATCTGGCTTCATATGCTGAGCGATCCCGATCGTCCGCTAATCTTCTTCGGTCTGTCTGGAGCTATGATTGCTGGTGGAATGAGGCGTCTCCTCCGCGACCTCATCGCCTTCCACGCGATCGATGTTCTCGTATCAACCGGTGCCAACCTCAGTCATGACCTCTACGAGTCCCTCGGGGGTCGCCACTATATGGCCCATCATCACATTGATGACCCGACTCTGCGGAGTATGAGAATTGACAGAGTGTACGACACTTATGCGGATGATGTGGTGTTTACGAAGGCTGACGAGTTTGTAGAGAAGTTCTCGGAAAGCCTTGAGCCTCGGGGCTACTCTAGCAGGGAGTTTTTCCAGCTCATGGGACAACGAATCAACGACGAATACGGCATTCTTGCCACCGCCTCGAGGGAACACCTCCCCATCTTCTGCCCAGCACTAGCCGATAGCTCAATTGGGATGGCATTAACAGTGTATAGGAATGAGCAACTCGACCAGGGTCGGCCCCCAATGGTCTACGATCCCATGCTGGACAATCTAGAGATTATGAGCCTCAAGAGGCGTTGGCAAAAATCTGGAGTTATTTTCATCGGAGGCGGGACCCCGAAGAACTACATCCAGCAGGTCATCCCGATGGCAGAGATTGCTGGGATGCCGGTTCCCCCGCACAGCTACGCGATCCAAGTGACGACAGATGACCCGAAGTTCGGGGGTCTGTCCGGCTGCGAGCTCCCTGAGAGCCAGTCGTGGGGGAAGCTTGATCCTAAGGCTGAACAGTGCACCGTGCATGTCGATGCCACTATCGGACTTCCACTACTGTTCACAGGTGTAATGGAGCATTATGAGGAATGGAAAGCTAGAGGCCGATTGAATCATAACTGGGGAGAATCTCTAGAGGCTCCCGCGGTACGGAAGGCGCGGAAAGTCTCGGCTTAGTGCTCTCTCTTTCCCTGAATGTACTCTTCAACCCACTGAGATGCCTGACCGTCAGGAATCTTGATCGGGGGATACTTGAAACAATATGAGGAAATGCTGGTAAGTGCGCCTCCGACTCCACGGTCCAGACCAATTTTGACCGCACGAATTACATCTGCAACAACTCCGGCGCTGTTGGGAGAGTCCTCAACAGAGAGTTTGAGATCAATATGGAGTGGAATGTTTCCCCACTTTCTTCCTTTCAGGTAGATGTAGCAGATCTTCTTGTTCTTGAGATGCGGAACATAATCCGACGGGCCTATTCTCGTCGGAACATCGTACGGAATAAGACTTGCAACCGCCGTCGTTTTACTGATACGCTTTGAGTGAAGCCTCTCCTCCACCGTCATGTTGAGAAAGTCAGTATCTCCACCAAGGTTGAGCTGATAGCTCTCGTCTACTCTGACTCCCCGCTTGAGAAAGAGGTCTACAAGGGCTCTGTGGACAATCGTGGCTCCAACTTGGCTTTTGATATCATCCCCTGCGATCGGTAGTTTTCTGTCTTCGAACTTCTTTGCCCATCCATCGTTCGATGCAATGAATTCGGGGATGCAGTTTACGAAACCACAGCCCGCGTCCAAAGCCTGTTGTGCATAGAATCTGGCGCCTTTTTCACTCCCGACCGGAAGATAGTTGACGAGGATCTCGGCTCCAGATTCCTTCAGCTCGGCCGCGACATCGACGGGTTTGGTCCTGTTCTTGTTGTAGACGTGGAACGGCTCCCTCATGTGGGGAGCCACACCATCTAGAATCGGGCCTGCTTTGACGGTGACGCCCATGTCGGGGACATCGCTAATTTTGGGCGCACAATTTGGTTCGGTGAATATGGCCTTGCTAAGATCGCTTCCGATCTTCTTCCGGTTGACCTCGAAGGCGGCTACGAATGTGATGTCTTCTACTCTGTAGTCTCCGAACTTTGGATGCATCAGACCCGTCGTGAGGTTGTCTTCCTTGGGCAGGTTCTTTCTGTAGTATTGAATCCCTTGAATCAGTGCACTAGCGCAATTCCCAACGCCGGCAAGTGCTGCTTTGATCTTCCCCATGTGCAACCTTTCCTAAGGCTTCTGAAGCATGCGGTAGCGCCGCATTATAAGCCTAGGAATACTAAAGATCGGACGCGCTACTCTGCGTCTTCATATTCGGTAAGAACCACTTGCTGTTCGACGTCAGACGGTTTCGCCTTCTTCGCCTTTTCCCACTCATCTGCCTTGATGAGTCCTCCCGCTTGTTCCTTGATCTTCTTCGCCAGCGATGGACCAATCGTTCGAATGCTCATCAATTGTTCGAGGCTTCTTTCCTTGATATCCTCAATCGTTTTCAGTCCTGCGTCGTAGAGCATGCGTGCTCGGACTCGTCCCACGCCTTCAAGCGTTGTTAGCTTGACTAGCTCTGGCCGAACTCCCTTTGCAAGTCTGACCTTGAGCATTTCCAGAGGAGCTAGGAGATCTTTGTGTCCGAAGAGACGCCCAAGTTCTTGGGTGGCGAGGATCAGCCACTCGGAACCTTGCACAAGTCGGAGAAGGTCGCCCGGCTCAACTCTCCTCGTCTCGAGAATCTGGTCCTCGGTTCGCTCATCGATCCAGTCGGATAGAACTTGAGCGCTCTTTAGTTCGCCGAGAAACTCCTCGTAGGCGACAGGATCCTCGAACTGAGTTGGTATGAGATAGGTGAATTCATCGCTTCTTTGCTCTGCCAACAGGCTCAGCTTGTCGAATTCGCGTCCTCGGGGACGGGGTCGTGGGGAAAGATCGGGGGTCTTTGAGATCAAATGCAGTATACTCAGGTCAGTCATCTTCTTTGCTCGATTGTACAATCCGTCCCGGAGTATAACGGCTGACATTGGATCAATGTAGAGCTCGGAAACCCGCTTGCCAAACCTTGAAGCCGACAATTCTTTGCCCTCCATAAGCACCATCTCTTCCTTGAAGAGAAACCGAAGAATATCGCCAATCTTGCCTTTGATCAGGCGCGGCCCGTACTGGTGCGCGTAGAACGTTCTTGCGAAGAAGTTGTACAATCCTTCTTCTGAATGAGCGTAGCCGGCAGCAACAGTGGATAGTACATGTGGACGCAGAACTCGCTCCGCTGCCAGCTTAGACCAGAGCTTCTCAGGCTGGGCGAGGACATAGTTCTCCATCAACCACTCCGCCTCGTCAGGGTTACGCGCGATCAGCAATGCCTCGCCGAACTTGTCGTACTTCGGCCTTCCAGCTCTTCCGCAGAATTGCTTGTACTCTAGCACGCTTATCGGATATCTACCGTACCCCGCTTCGTAACGTTCGTAGCTGCTGATGACAACAGCCCTTGCTGGGAGGTTGACTCCTGCTGCAAGGGTCGGAGTCGCCGCCAGGACCTTGATTCTACCATCACGAAAAGCGTCCTCCACTATTCCGCGATGAATTCCCGCCAATCCCGCATGGTGAAAACCCGCGCCCGCCGCGACCTGCATAGCAAGGGCTTCGCCTAGCCGAGTCTTCTCGCCGGTCGAGAGAATTCGTTCAGCAATAGTGCTCAACGCCCTCTCTTCGGGCTTCGACAAGCGACTCTTCACCGCTACCGAGGCCTTTCGCCCCATCTCGACGGCAGACCTTCGCGTCTCAGTGAAAATCAGTGCCTGTCCGCCAGTGCTCAAAACGTCGAGCGCGATGTCGAGGCTCGGCGTTTTGGTTCCGCTAAGAATCGCTCGGCTTGCACCATCTCGGAACTGTACTTGATTATCGTGATAGATTCCTTCTCTTAGCGGGACGGGCCGCCAGTCGGTTGTCACCGATCCGGCTTTCAGCCATGACCCTACCTCTTCCGCATTCCTCACCGTTGCGCTGAGAGCCAAGACCTGGATGTTCGGGTTGATCTCTGTTAGTCGAGTCAGAACCACTTCGAGGGTTGGACCTCTTTCCTGTTCAGTCAGGAGATGAACTTCGTCTGCAACGACCAAAGTAAGTTCGCTCATCCAGGGCGCTTTGTGCCTCAGGAGAGAGTCTGCTTTCTCATTAGTACAAAGAATGATGTCGTATCTTCCTAGCCACGGGTCTGAGCCGTCATAGTCACCAGTGGATATTCCGGCTCTGACATGGTCCCCGTTAGGTTTCTTGATTGCTGAGTATCTTTGGAATTCCTTGAATTTCTCGCTAGCCAAAGCGCGGAGCGGCGCCAAGTAGATCGCTTTCCCACGGTGTTCGAGAACGTGTTGTAGGATGCAGAGCTCGGCCACCAGGGTTTTGCCACTGGCGGTGGGACTGGCCAAAACCAAGTTTTTCCCATTTAAGACCCCTGCTTCGATGGCGTGTTGTTGCGGCGGGTAGAGCTCGTCGAGGCCTTCTTTGGCCAATAACTCGATTACTTGCTTGTCAATTGGGAGGTCTCTAATATTCACCTGTTATGGTAGCTCCGAAGAATGGGTTCTAGCCTGAAGTCCGCTTCAGTTTTCCTTCTTTGGGTGAATAGATCATTCCTTCCTTAATCAACTGTCCGACAAATCGGCGCGCCTCGCCGTCCGTTACCTTCTCTCGTTCAACTATCGCGGCGGTGAGTATTTTTTCATCTACGGTCCAAGTTTCCCGTTCTAATTCAGCGACGATCGCCATCACCCTTCCCAAGGAGTCGCGGACAGTCGCTGGCTTACCGGTCATTATTGTGTCGATGTCGATCTTGCCAGTCTTTACATCCACTCCAACATCGTAGAGAGCGTAGCTCATTATCTTGACTGCGCTCTTCGCATCCTCAACGGTCACCTCGTCCCGGAGAAACGCGCGGGCCCTTGCCTCGGAAATCCGGACCAACCCTTCGAGTTGTCGTGGGGTTATTGCGACAGCGGCTTCTTTGCCGGTGGTATTGCGCATCTTCAGATAGAAATCCTGGAGCTCCTTTACAGCTTCTGGGGTTAGAACGGGAACTATTCTTTTCGCGTAGCTGATGTATTTTCGCAGAAAGTCAGGTGGAAACGGGGGCTCCTCCGGAGTGTGTTTTGTCTTGTGGAGGGAAAGGATGTGTTCCGACATCCGGGAATCATTTTCGGGCTCGGGCACGTCCTTTACCAGGAAAATCAGATCGAATCGGGAGAGAATTGTTACTGGAAGGTTGATGTTTTCATTGATATTCTTGTGCGGCTCATACCTTCCCAAAGCCGGGTTTGCCGCTGCTAGAACCGCAGCCCTGGCGTTCAACGTAGCAACGATGCCCCCCTTGGCGACACTCACAGTCTGTTGCTCGAGAGCTTCGTGAATAGCAACACGGTCATCAGGCCGCATCTTGTCCAGCTCATCGATACATGCAATCCCCTTGTCTGCAAGCACCAATGCGCCCGCTTCCAAGACCATTCCCCCAGTTTTCTCGCGAAGGACAGCGGCAGTAAGCCCGGCAGCAGTGGTTCCCCTGCCTGAAGTGTAGAGGCCTCGCGGCGCGATCCTCGAAACGTATTGCAGAAGTTGGCTCTTTGCTGTCCCAGGATCCCCGATTAACAATGTGTTGAGGTCGCCCCTGATGCTGACTCCGTCGGGGAGGTGTTTTGAGACACCGCCAAATAGTAGGTAGAGTATTCCTTCTTTGATCTCTCCGTAGCCGTAGATGGATGGCGCGAGGCTCATGATGAGTTTGCGGTGAACGAAGGGGTCTTTCGACGCTTCTAGAATCTTCTTCTCGTCTTCGCGGGTGATCTCGACAACTTCTGTTTCTTTACCTACTACGTCGACGAAGTTTGCTTCGAGGTACAGGTTGAAGGTTCGGAGGCGGCCTTTTTCTCCGACGTATTGTTTTTCGGCTCTGACGATGGATGTGACAGCAACCCGATCTCCGGGACGTGCCGAGTCTACAATGTCGTCTTCTAATCTGACATCGAGATAGCGAGGTAATTGTCCAGGCGGAAGGTCCTCGGGTCTTTCCTGAACTCGAGCTTCCTGAGTGTTCTTGAACTTGCATTGCTCCTCCAGCAGTTCCCAAGCGGTTTTCTGCTTGCAGCTTGGACATGTTGGACCCGGTCCTCTCATCAGGTCTCCGCTCTGTTCTTCTTGGACGATTTCGAGGCACTTTCTGCACCGGAAGACAGCCTTGAGGATCATGGGCCGAACCTGTGTGGTCCTAACGACGATCCCTTCTACGAGGGCGAGTTTTTTCATGTCCTCGGCCCCAATTTTTCGCAGTGCCCTCTTCTCGGGGAGGCGGCGGAAACGAGTGAGTATGTGACCAGCGTGCTCTGCGTACTCAGGATCCTCTACGCGCATTTGGGCTGTGGCAGCTGAGCTTGCGTAACCAACGTAGTCGTCCGGTCGCTCTGTGACGCTGCGGGCTAGGGCTGGGTCAAAAGTGATTAGATCGTCGAAGTCTATTACAAGAGAAATGCCGTTGTTGACGGCAACTTGTGCAAGGCGTTTTCGGTATTTGGATCCGACCTGGTCGGCTTGGTATGATCGGAAGAAGTCTTGGAAAACGTCCTCTGGACGGGACGTTTGTGGGTTAACGAGTGTCAACTGGTGCTCTCACGGCCAAGAATGTCTTTCTTCCAGGACTCTACGTTCTCTCGCACCTTCTCGTAGAGAGCCTGCTCTTCCACCGTCAGATTGGCTGTAACCTCGATCGTCTGTTCTCCAGACGCTCCAAGCGAAGCGATTTTCTTTACTCGAATGTTAACTATGTCCCGTGATAGGGCGAGAGCTTTGTCTAGGTCCCGAGCCTTCGTGCGGTCTTTCGCTTCAAGGCTCTTCAGCTCTTTGATAAGCCGTCGGAGCTGAAAGTAGAATGACCGGGGAAGTTTCGGGATCTGCCTTGAGCCGGGCAGCGTCTCTTTGTAGTGAGTAGTCGACAAGGTGTTTAGCGTGAGCTGTTCCTCATCCTTGAAGCGGGCATATCCCATCTGGACCAAGTGCTGAGCAGTCCAGAGCGAAAGCTCAACCTCCTGTCCCATTCGATAGGGGCCCAGGGTCCTGTCTCCGATCCGGGTTTCTGGAAATTCGCGCAGAAGTGTTATGCGTGAAGGCGAGTTTTCAAATTCTGTGTCTACAATCTCTACGATAGATGGTTCTTTCTCCAGTTCACTCGCCCTCCGGAATCACCAAGGCAAAAGTGAGCTCCATAAAACCATTCTAAACAGAAAATCAAATCGATCACACGATAATTGCTCAGAGAGGTGGGTGAAACAGTTCTATATGGCTGAGAACATCAACAGGTTCGGTTGGATCTGATTGGAAGCCGCTCTCTGGACTGAGAAGTACAGGCCGAAGAGTCTCAGCGACATCATGGATCAGGAGGAGATAGTTTCGCGGCTCAAGGATTTTGTCAAGAGAGGGACCATGCCGCATTGCTTGTTTGCAGGTCCTCCAGGGACGGGCAAGACAACTGCTGGGTTGTGTCTCGCGCATGATCTGTTTGGCGAGCGATTCCAAGACGCATTCAAAGAATTGAATGCGAGTGATGAACGTGGAATAGACGTGGTCCGGACTACTGTGAAAGAGTTTGCCCGAATGGCCTCGCTAACTAGCGTTCCTTTCAAGATCCTTGTTTTGGACGAAGCTGACAACATGACAGGGGATGCTCAGAGCGCCCTTCGGCGAACGATGGAGAATTACACCAACACTTGCCGTTTTATTCTCTGCTGCAACTATTCCGGCAGAATAATTGAGCCAATCCAGTCGAGATGCGCTCTATTCCGGTTCACACCGCTACCTGAAGAGAAGGTCGTAGAATCTCTTCATCGAATCGCGAAAAACGAGAACCTGAAGACCACTGAGGGGGGCTTGAAAACCATTGTAGAAGTGGCCGAGGGAGACCTTCGGAAAGCCATCAACATACTCCAAGCAGCCTCATCCATGTCGAAAGGGGTCTCTGAGGAGACGGTCTACCAGGTAGTTGGAAGGGCGAGGCCTACTGATGTCCACGAGATGCTAAATCATGCTTTGAAGGGCGACTTCCTCAAGGCACGTGACGAGCTTCGAACCCTCCTCGTCAAGTATGGTCTATCCGGGTCTGACATTGTCCGCCAGATTCACTCGGAAGTCTTCCGCCTCGCCATTCCAGAGAAGACACGAATTAGCCTGATCGAGGCGATCGGGGATACAGACTTCCGACTCGTACAAGGCGGAGATGAAGAAGTCCAGCTAAGCGCTCTGCTCGCCCATTTAGCAGCTCAATCATCGGTTCATAGAAGTGTTCGAGAAGAACATGTCACAGCCCTGGACCGTTAGATATAGACCGAAGACAACTCGCGAGATCGCAGGCAACAAGCCTGCCCTGGAGAAAATTCGTCTATGGCTTGATTCCTGGTCCAAAGAAAAACCGTCCAAAGCCGCAGTCCTTCTTTATGGCCCAGCTGGAGTGGGAAAGACAACAGTCGCCGAAGCGGTTGCTCGGGAGAGAGGCTGGGACCTCGTAGAGATCAATGCCTCCGACAAACGGAGCGGCGACATTCTTTCAAGAATCGCGGGACTTGCGTCAACTCAATCATCACTGTTCAGCAAGGGAAGACTCATACTGCTGGACGAGGTAGACGGTATCAACCTTAGAGCAGACTCAGGCGCGATCATCGCGATCCTCCGGGTAATCAAGGAATCTCAGTTTCCAATCGTTCTAACCGCCAACGACCCTTGGGACCCAAAGATCAGACCTCTACGAGACGCATGTCTCCTCATCGAGCTGAAAAGACTCGGACCGAGAGAAGGAATTCCCTTGATGAGGGGAATCCTCGCAAAAGAGGGCGTGAACGCTGAAGAGGAGGCGCTTAGGGCGATCATGGAACGGGACCGTGGCGATATGCGATCGGCAATAACTGACCTCCAGATTCTAACGGGACCCAAGAAGAGTCTGACTTTAGAAGATACGGCATTGCTGTCAAGCCGAGATCGTACGGAGTCCATTTTCGAGGTTCTAAGGATCATCTTCAACAGCAGAACGGTTGCTCAGGCTCGACGCGCTCTGGACAAGTCAGATCTCGACCAGGAAATGCTCTTTCAGTGGATACTCGAAAATACGCCAAACCAGATCCCGAAGCCTCGCGAACTCGAAGCGGCCATGTCCGCGCTCTCTGAGGCCGATCTGTACTTCGCGCGGATCAGGAAGACACAGTCGTGGCATCTACTGTCATATGCTCTCGATCTCATGACTGCGGGTGTTGCTGTCGCAAAGGAGACGAGCCCGGGAGGTTGGGTGTCGATGAAGTTTCCTCAGCGCATCAGCTCTATGTCCCGCAGCCGAGGAACAAGAGAGCTTCGCAAAGGGGTTGGAGGGCTAATAGGGTCCAAGTCCCACATATCCAGTCGAAGAGGAACTAAACTCTACCTTCCCTTGATCAAGTTCATCCATGAGCACGATCCGCAGAAGTATCGCGAGATTGCAGAATGGCTTGATGCGAAAGCGCCACTAGACGAGATTCTCTCGCTGGAAAACGAGCAAGCCGCTTAGCGGTTGCGCATTACAAGCGCGCCGCCGACGAAGGCGATGATGGTCGAGACGACCTCAGCAACCAGAAGTTGTTGAAGCGCCTGACTCGTAATCGCCGTGCCAGCTCCCATGGCTGTTGTGGCGGCAATCGCGCCCATGCATCCTGTGAAGAGGAGCAGCATTCCTACGGTGAGAAAAGCTTCCTTTAAGATTTGTCGCCTTCACTGGTCTCGCGATTGGAAGCGAAATAAAAGTTTACTCTATGATCGAATAGGCGCGCCTTATTCTCTCAAAGCCGAGTTGACTAGTTCACGCGTTACGCCGAGGTATGTTCGGTAGTCGAGTGCTTCCTTGATTTCTTTCGGTTTTAGTCTCTTCGAGATGAACTTGTCTTCAAGCAGGAGCTGCCCAAATGGAATCTTGTTGTCGAGGGCTCTTATCGATATTTTTCTTACTCTCTCGTGAGCATCTTGTCTTGGCACTCCTGTCTCGACGAGCGAGTTCACGATTCTTTCCGCTAGCAAAGAGCCTTGTGACAGCTCCAAGTTTCGTTCCATGTTCTCCGGCAGGACCTCCAAACCATCCAAGACCCGTGTTACAAGCCGAAGCATTTCGTCGGCAAGAATGAAAGACATCGGAAAGATGAAGCGCTCGCTGGCAGAGTTAGATATGTCCCGCTCATGCCACAGAGGAATATTCTCGAGAGCAGGAATGACTAAGCCTCGCATCAGCTTCGCCATGCTCGAGACTCTTTCGCTGAGCTCCGGATTCCTCTTCGACGGTAGAGCCGAGCTTCCGACCTGTTTTTCTCGCTCAAATGGCTCCATAACCTCCGAGATCTCGCTTCTCTGCAGGTTTCGGATCTCCGTTGCGAACTTGTCAAGGCTCGACCCTAGTAGCGAGAGATAACAGACGGTTTCGGCGTGTAGATCCCGCTGAATAACCTGCGTGACGAGCCCCGCTGGTTTGAGCCCTAGCTTTCCTAGTGCTCTTTCCTGAATCTTCAGGGCGTTTTTCCCAAGCCCAGCACCATTTCCAACAATTCCCAGAATCTTACCGACCAGGACCCGTTCTTTGACCTGCTTCAGCCTCTGCTGGTATCTTCGAACCTCCTCCAGCCAGACTGCGAATTTGAGGCCGAGGGTGATGACTCCGGCGTGGCGTCCGTGAGTCCGGCCTACGATCAACAGCGCTCTGTGTTTACGAACTCTTGAAACAAGGATCTCCTCAAGCCCGTCGAGTCTTTTCTCGAGGACCGAGAAGGCTTCTTTGAACTGGAGCGCTGTCGCGGTATCCTCAATATCGTAGCTTGTTAGACCGTAATGGACGTATTTGCGTCCCTCGCCTGTGCATGCTTCTGAGAGCGCTACCACCATCGACATCAGATCATGATGGATCTCTTTCTCAATCCCCTTGACATGATCCAGGGTCACGATCTTTATGTTGGCGTTTTGCCGGATTTCCTCCGCCGCCTCTTTCGGAATATCTCCGACGAAGGCCTGTGCTTCCGCAACAGCCGCCTCCACATCTAGCCATCGTTGGAGCTTGTTTTCTTCCTCGAAGATTCTCCTCATCTCCGGACTGCCATAACGGCCCGTGTCAATTGGAAGAATGGGCAATCTTAACGACCCGAACAAAGAACCAACTATAGTATCATATTAAACAACTCTGAAGAAAAATACGGGAATAATGACGGGTATCTGCGGCCTCATAGGACGGGAGGCGGACGATCTCGAATCGAAAGCGAAGACCATCCTCTCCCTGATGCGGAACCGTGGATCAGAATCTCGAACATTCTCACCGACCGTCCCTAGCGGAGAAAAAATCATTGTTGGGGTCTGCGATCCCACTGGTGTGGAGTCGTTCGCTCGTAAAGCGGTGCCGTTAGCCCTTGACGGTGTTTTCTTCGGCGACGATGCAAGACCCAACAACCCCGGCCCCGCGGGTCCCAGCCGTCTCATACAGACACCTGGGGCCTTTGCCTTTGTCACTTCGCTCAAAGATCACTTGATCGTAGGAAGGGACATTATTGGGCAGAAACCTCTCTATTTTGGACAGACAGAAGAGGGCACCCTTGCCTTCGCCAGCCTGCAATCTCCTCTCGTCTCAATCGGCATTCGCGAGCCCAAGCCTGTTCCTCCGGGAAAGGGAATTCGAGCCTCCACCCGAGGGTGCGAGACGATGAGTGACTGTTCGCTCAAGCAGCCAAACGAGGTATCGATAGGTGAGGCGGACGCGACTCGGACTTTGGATGAACTCTTCACCGAAGCTGTCGGCAGGATTGTACCGCGAGGCTCCGGAATCGCATTCTCTGGGGGATTGGACAGCGCTCTCGTTTCGTACGTGGCGAAGGCGGCCGGTTTAGGGCCAGAGTTAATCTCGGTGGGGCTGAAAGGCCAACAAGAACTAGGCCACGCTGAGAGAACCGCGAAAAGTTTTGGACTCCGCGTCGAGATAAGGGAATTGTCAAGTTCGGAGATTCTCAACTCATTGCCGGATGTTGTCGAGATAATCGAGACCGCCGACCCGGTGATCGTTGGGATCTCGGTCCCAATCTACTTTGCCTGTCAGAAAGCTCGCGAGATGGGCCTGAGCTACATCGCAGCTGGCCAGCTCAGCGATGAACTGTTCGGCGGCTACGGAAAGTTCGAAGACATCGCTCTCCGAAACGGAATCGGCGAACTTCGATCGGAGATGTTCAACAGCGTTGTTGCCGCTTCCGTAAAGGACTTCGACCCTGGCGACAAGCTCGCGGTTGCAGCTGGCCTCGAACTTTGTTCCCCCTTCGCGTATCTTCCACTTGTCGAGTACGTCCTGAAGCTACCTGTCTCTCTCCGAGTCAATCTCGCCAATGGAAAGGTCATACGAAAATATATTCTGAGAAGACTTGCCGCCCGACTGAACCTGCCTGAAAGCGTGGTAGACCGGCCGAAGAAAGCTGTCCAATATTCCAGCGGTGTCCAGAAGGTTTTGTTGAAAGAGGCAAAGCGACGAGGTACAAGCCTCGGCAGGATGCTGGAATCCTTCACGAGATAGTGTGGAAGACTTATCCGATAGACCGCCTTCGCAAGCGCGGATTGGAAAATGGCGAAGGTAAACCCCGTGAGAGTTGCACACCCAAGGTCCTTGTTAGCAGGTGGTCTAGGCGTGTTCTCCAGCCTTCTCACAATCGGATGGGCCCTATTCGGCTACAACCTCCCGACCGCGGCTAATCTCGCGTCGAGCCAGCCGGACAACTTGATGCTCGCGCAGTTCGGCGTGGCATTCCTTGTGTTGATCGGAAGCGGTCTGATGCTGGCCAGGTATACCCGGTTGGGCGGAGCGATTAACATTCTAGGAGGATTGACAACCTTTAGCATCGGCCTGCTCTACGCTAGAAGCTTGGAACAAGCAGCAAGAGCTGCCAGCCTCCAAGGGCTCTCCCTCCATTTCTCTCAATTCTACACCGCGCCTCTAGTGATACCGGTTGATCGTCTAGTGGCAACGCTCCTCGTTATGCCGGTCTTTCCAATAGCAACCCTCTTGGTTATCAGTGGACTGGGAGCGCTCGCAACCTATCGCATGCACAGGCCGCACTCGATCGCTCTATCGACACCACAACAACAAGTCTCGGTCCAGACAGCCAATAAATGAAGGGATGGAAGAGGGAAGGCTATCCGATGGAACAAATAGTCGTACAGATGATCAGTCCCGCTTCTCAGCGAATCCTTTCGTCAATTTATCCCTCTCAAAAGCTCCTCGTCTCGGAGATGGCTTCTCAGTTCGTACACTAGCGATACCCTAGCATAACACAGAAAAGCAGCCCGGTTCGATTCCGACCTTAGGGGCCGTCGTCTAGCTTGGTCAAGGGGATTGACCCCGCCCAGAGGATACCAGAGTCCAATCTTGGACGGTGACCCTGGGGCGCTGGCGACCCCGAGAAATCGGGGCCAGAGGTCGTGGGTTCAAATCCCACCGGCCCCACCATCAACCAATATCCTAGAAGATCACATCAGGACCAAAGTTGGAGAGGATTGTCGAATGATCGTTCTGGTTGCCCTTTTATAACGAGACTGACGAGTCCATTTTTCTAATTATACCGGATTGAATTCATTTTGCATGTTCCAAGGCCGAGCATTAGAAGACGAGCGAGCTTATCCTCGGCCGGAAAGAAAGCCTTACCTTTCACCAAGATATTACTAGTCGGAATCGCCGTTTTGGCGATAGGTGCTCTGGTAACCGAGCTACTGACCAGCGGGCTGACTCCGAACTGTCAAAATAATCCTCTGGACCCACTGTGTGTTCCAGGGTATGCGGTTCGGACTCTTACACGAATGACAATCGCGTACATTTTCGCACTCACCTTTGCCCTAGCATATGGAATCGCGACGGCGATGAGCCACCGAGCCTCCCACGTGCTCTTGCCTTTGCTGGACATATTCCAGTCGGTCCCTGTTCTTGGAGTGGTCCCTGTCGTGTTCCTGATCATCTTGGGGACTGGGACCGGAATCACTCCTCCGCCTGAGTTCAACCAAGAAGTTGCATCTATCATACTGATCTTCACTGCGATGGCGTGGGCCCCTACTTTCGGAGTCATAGCCGGAATAAATGCGATCCCGATGGACATCAAGGAGGCGGCTCATGCTTACGGAATGCACGGCACTAGGTATCTGCGCCAGATCGTTCTTCCAGCCGTATTTCCTGAGCTAGTCTGGAGTAGCATACTGGCCTGGGGTGGAGGATGGTATCTCATACCTGTCGAAGAGCACCTTTCCTTCGGTCAACCTCCAAATCAGACCCAGGTGGACCTTCCTGGATTAGGCAGATTTATCGCGCTGGCTGCGTTGAAGGCGGACCTAGGACTGGCGCTCTTTGGACTGGTGGTGCTTGTGGGAATCATACTTGCCATTGACCGTTTGATATGGAAGCCCCTAGGCATGAGGGCGGAGAAGTACAAGTACGAAACAGTCGCGGCTCCAAGGACGACTGCAACACGACAGAGTAGTGTTGTTGCTGGAGTGAGAAGATACGAGGATCGTTTGGTTTCACCGGTACTCACCTTCTTCAAATCTGAACGGTCTTACGCGGCACGAGTACTGGAAATCACGCGCTTGAAACGAATACGCCACATAACAGAGAGGTTGAGGTTTCCGGAGCGAATCGGAAGAATCCCGTTATGGGGAAGGATCCTCAGCTACGCAATCTTCGTTGGACTCGTTATCTTGGGTCTCATCGTGACGATCATGTCGCGATCCCAATCCATTGAGAGGGGCATTTCCCTTCTGGCTACTGATGTAACAGCTTTCGAATTGATCGCGATTACGCTTCTTTCACTATCGAGGCTGGTCATTGCGTACGTCATTGCCCTCTCGTGGACGCTTGGTGCGGGAATATTGATAGCTAGAAGTCAGAGGCTTTCTAGGCTTCTCGTGCCTATCTTTGACATCGGACAGTCAATCCCTGCGACGGCCCTGTTCCCGCTTGTTGTAATATTACTAGTCGACCCGTTCAAGAACTCCCCCTATCTCGGATTCACATTGAACCTAGCTTCTGTGCTCTTGATTCTCACTGGTATGCAGTGGTATTTGCTGTTCAACATCGTCGGCGCAGTGAACGGTGTCCCGAATGACATTTTGGAGGCGACTGCAGCTTATCGAATTCGGGGACGACGTTTTGTCAAAGAAATCCTAATCCCGGCATCTTTTCCCGCAATCCTCATCGGAAGCATACAGGCCTGGGGCGGCGGCTGGAACGCCCTGATAGTCTCTGAGTCCAT
>VBBD01000042.1:0-1651 GCA_005882895.1 Candidatus Bathyarchaeota archaeon
GACAAGCATCAACGCTGGCGTGCGGAAGAATGCCTCAATCTCATTCCTTCTGAGAACGTAACTAGTCACGCTGTTCGCCAACTTCTTACCGGGGATATGGGCCATCGCTATACTGCCTGGGACGGGTTCTACAAGGGTACACGCTTCATCGACGAGCTAGAAGACCTAGGAGAGAAGCTGGCGTCCGAGGTCTTCGGATCTAACTGGGCAAGCCTCCGACCACTCTCCGGGCACATTGCCGACATGATAATGGTCTCCACCCTTACGAAACCTGGAGGCTCGATCCTCACCGTCAATCCTTTGAACGGTGGGTATGATGGACTTGGGAACCGGGGCTATCCCCCGTTCGTCAATGTGAAGAATCTCTTTTTCCCATATGATTCCGAACGGATGAATATTGACGTGGAAAAGGCCGAGACGCTCATCGAGGACGAGAAGCCCTCTCTCGTGGTATTTGGCCAGTCCTATTTCCTCTTCCCTCACCCGGTCAGGGAATTGTCCGAGGCCTGCCGAGCAGCTGAGTCTCAAGTCGCCTTCGACGCATCCCATGTCCTGGGCCTGATAGGCGGCGGCGAGTTCCAGCGTCCGCTAAACGAGGGCGCGGATCTGATGCTTGGCTCCACTCACAAGAGTTTCTTCGGGCCTCAAGGAGGAATAATCCTCGGAACCGCCCCGCTGAAATCGAGGGTCAAGGACCAACAGTTCCCGGGTTTAGTCGATAACGCCCACTGGAACAGGATCGCAGCTCTAACATGGGCGTTGGACGAGGTTCGCAGGAGAGGAACGAAATATGCGCCTCAAGTAATTGCTAACGCGAAGGCCTTGGCCAAGGCGCTTCACGAGGGAGGTCTACCTGTCAAATGCGCAGACTATGGATTTACCGAGTCGCACCAGGTCTTCCTCGACATAAATGGCGAAGAGACCGTGAACCGGTTTTCGGAGAAACTGGAGGAAGCAAACATGATAGTAGATCACGGAATCCGACTTGGGACCAACGAATCCACTCGACGCGGAATGAAAGCCCGAGACATGGAAAAGGTTGCAGAACTGATTGTAAGAGTCTACAAGGGCGAAGAACCGAGCAGCGTACGCAGAGCCGCGACAAGGCTGCGGAAAGAGTTCAAGACCCTCGAATACACCTGACCTCGAAGAGGGTGAAGACCTTGCCGCTCTCCTCCTTCTCAATGGTGTCCTTCGATGTCGATGGAACAATCTTCCGCAAAGCAGCTCTCACCCAAGCGGCTCGATCTCTAGGAATTGGAGAGAAATGGGACTCTCTCGACGAAATGTACCATCATCGAAGAATCACCCTAAGAGAGTGCCTAGCGTCTGAGTACAAGCTTCTCCAAGGAATGAAGCTAGCAGACATTCTTCGAGAAGTCTCCAAGGTCGAGGTCATCAAAAACATCAGAGAAACCGTGGAGAAGCTGCAGGGTCATAGAATTCGAGTTGTTCTATTGACTGATAATCCGGATTTTCTATGCGCTTACTTGATTGAAAGGTTCGGGTTTGAAGGCTACGTTGGATCAAAGGTCGGCATCAAGGATGGAATTGTCACGGGCGAAATAGAAACTCTGCCGGACAAGCGACTCGGTTTGCGAAAATATTGCGCATGGACGGGAATCCCTCCATCAAGATGTGCTCATGTGGG
>VBBD01000042.1:1687-6657 GCA_005882895.1 Candidatus Bathyarchaeota archaeon
TCAGATAGGAACGCGCACTCTTTGAGTCCCTTTCTCCTGGCGAGAGAGAGTGCGATTCGTTGAAGGTAGATCGCAATCCTCAAGCTCCCATTGACCGTGGAGCTATCTGGAAACGTTAGAATTGAGGTTTGGAAGCCGTCCCTAGTGAGCAATTGATGCGTCTCTTTGGCCTTGTCGCGTCCTGACGAGATGCTAACAACAAAGTCCCGTTTCTTGTCTATTGAGAACAGTTTTGCGTGCCCAAGTTGTTCCGGGTATGCAGCCTCTGCTTTTGCACCCAAGACCTCGTTGATTTTTGCAGCTCCATAGAGGGAGAGTGCATAGTTTACTCCTGATCCAGTGAAAACAAACGCTCCTTTCCCTGCCTGTTTCATGCTCGTTGACAACCGTCTAGTCTCATTTGGAGTGGTCTTCGCCTGGATTGTCCTTGGCAGACTCCTAAGAAGCAACGCACAAGCCAACAAGCTAGTTGTAAAACTGATTGTCCCAGAGGTAAGTATTCCGGTAGTTCGATACTCTAGCTGAAGAGTCTCGTCACATTCCCTAGCTAGTGGGCTCTCAGGGTCCGCCGTGATTGCTAAGGTGCTTGAGATTCCTTTTGCCTTTCTGGCTAGCTCAATGTTGGTTTTCGTTCTGCCACTGACTGAAATAATTACGAGATTCTTGCCTCTAATTCGGTTGATGTTCGTCAGCAACTCGTAAGGGTCAGAAGCAACGGCTTCACCCAGAGAGAGTTCTTGGGCAAAGACGGCTGTCGCGTACGAGTCGCCTGACCCGACAAATACAAGTGAGGAACGTTCGAGCTTTGGCACGTGCTTTTGTCGAAGTTGAGAAGCAAATCCCGGGAGGTCCCGTGCCTGGTTCGAGATCTCTTCTTCCATTGCCTCGATGGACATTTCATTCTCAGCCTGATGTCGAGTCTGCGTGGTAGGTTCCGCCTGTGTAGGTCCATCGTTTGTTGCATTTCTTGCATTGGAGCTTGAAGCCTGTCCGCCAGCCTTCCGCGCTCCGGTTCTCGCCCACGATCACTAGCTCTCCTCCGCAGGAGCACCTAGGAACTAGACGGGACAAGATTAGGTTGGAGGTTGGAATGGATAGCTAAACTTCTTTCGCTGAGTGAGACCCTAGCTGTCTTCTCTGAGTTTCTTGATCCTGCGCCTCATTTCCCAAGTGCGCTCGAAACCATGCTTGAGGTAGACCTTGCGTCCCATCTCGCTGGCGTGCAAGCGGAGCTGGAGAAACTGGTTCTTCCTGCACCACTCCAATGCTTTCTCGACGACACCTGAGGCGACGCCAAGTCCTCTTGAGCGAGGTTCCGTGTACATCGATAGCAGGTAAGGCTGGATCATGAGATTGTATCCTGGCCTGGGTTGAACAGGTTGCAGCCACACGCATCCTCCACCTAGGACCTTGCCTCCTTTCTCGGCTACCCAGCCCATCAGAGTTCCACTCTTCATCCTCGACCGTGCCCATCGTGCGTAAACCTTGTCCGCTCTATCCAGCTCTCTCTGTTCTCTCGCCCCAAGGTCACGCCACATCGCCCTTCTCTGGTGAACCAGAATTGGAAGGTCCTTCAAGGTGGCCTTGCGAACAGTGAACTCTGGTCTTCGGGGCTTTCTCGCTTGTTTCTTTTTCTTTGTTGCCAACTCGGACCCCGAGCAAGGACTCTTGTCGTTAGATTAGTGCTAGTTGTTTGCCAACCTTCTCAAAAGCTGCCAGCGCCACATCCAGATCCTTCCTCGTATGGGCACTGGTCACAATTGTCCTGAAGGACGGTTGTTTCTGGACGATTTTGAGCGCGGCGATGCATGCGCCTGCGACGGCGGGCGGGTGGGACCCGGAGAGGAGGTAGCTTCGGACCTTGTTCTGAAGATACACGCAGAGGTCTTTCGAGCCGACAACATATCCTCCGACGCATCCGAAGGCTTTCGAGAAAGTTCCCATGTCGATGTCCACTTTTCCTTCCAAGTGGAAATGGTTGGTTATTCCTCGGCCGTTCTCGCCTAGGACACCGTCCCCGTGAGCATCGTCAACATAGGTCACAGCACCATGTTCCTGGGCTAGATGGACAATATCCTTGAGTGGCGCTATGTCTCCGTCCATGCTGAAGACTCCGTCAGTAATGACGAGGACCCTACGGAACCGTTCTGTCCCCTGAAGCTGTTTCTCTAGATCACCCATGTCTTTGTGCTTGTAGACCCGCCTCTCCGCCTTCGTCAGACGACAGCCGTCGATAATGCTGCCATGGTTCAGTTCATCACTAATGATCAGATCACGTTCGTCCACGAGGCACATGATTGTTCCAAGATTCGTTGCGTAGCCTGACTGGAACGTGATCGAAGATTCGGTTCCCCGGTAAGCTGCCAATTCTTTTTCCAGTTTGACGTGAAGGTCCATGGTTCCCGCGATAACTCGTACCGATCCACTCCCCGCTCCGTATTTTCTAGTTGCTGCAATAGCCGCTTGCTTGAGCTTCGGATGGTTCGCTAGTCCAAGATAGTTGTTCGAGCAGAGAACAATAACGTTCTTGCCATCCACTTTGGCGTGCGGTGCAGATGGACTCTGAAGGGTCCTGACACGCCACAACAAGTCCTGCTCGTCCAGTCCTCTAAGCTCTTCCCTCAACGAATCTAGAAGCAAGGCTCTTTGCAAACCGGACTCTTGGCTCATACTCTCAAGATCAAGAATCAGCTCCCTAATCTAAAACGTTTTACAGCGGTCCCTGCGCGGCTAACACCCAGTTTCGAGGAAATCTGTTGAAAGAAAAGATGCACGCCGTTGTGAAGACGTCGCCGGGTCCCGGCGCAGTCTTCGAACCCTGGCCTACCCCCAAGCCCGGTCTTCGAGACATTCTCGTGCGGATCGAAGCCACATCAATCTGCGGAACGGACATGCACATCTACGACTGGCACGAATCGATCAGAGACAAAGTCAAGCCTCCAATGGTCATGGGACACGAATTCGCCGGAAAAATCATCGAAGTAGGCAAGGAAGTCTCCGATCTCCGCGAAGGCGACATTGTCTCAGGCGAAACGCACATCTTCTGCGGCAAATGCTTCCAGTGTCGGACTGGTAACGCTCACATCTGCGAACGAATGCTCCTCAGAGGTGTAGACACTGACGGTTGTTTCGCAGAATATCACGTTCTTAACGAGCAGCATGCATGGTTGAACGATCGCAAGATTCCAATCGAGGTAGCATCCGCTCAAGAACCACTCGGGAACGCTGTCCACGCTGCCTCCGCCGCTGACATCTCAGGGAATACCGTCGCAGTCTTTGGCTGCGGTCCAATAGGCGCTTGTCTTATCGGGCTCTGCAAGTCATTCGGCGCGACCAAGATTTTCGGAGTTGACATCGTCGACTACCGATTGAAGCTGGCGAAGGATATGGGCGGAGACGTCTTAATCAACGGGTCTCAACAGGATCCTGTGAAGGAGATCATGCGCTTGACAGATGGGCGTGGTGTTGATGCGTTTTTTGAGATGTCAGGCGCCCAACCCTCTTTCGAAGAAGGCTTCAAAGTTCTCCGCCCAGGTGGAACCGCCGTCCTCTTCGGTCTGCCCTCAAAGAAAATCGAACTTGACGTAGCCAACTGGATCGTCTTCAAGGACGCTCATGTCCGGGGCGTCTTTGGCCGTCGGCTCTTCGGAACCTGGTACAAGACAGCCGAGGTATTGAAAGCGGACCAAGTGGATCTGGCCAGGCTGATAACTCACCGATTCGATCTCGAAGAGTTCTCGAAAGCCTTTGCCTTGATGAAATCGGGACACTCAGGCAAGATCATCATGTACCCGAACAAGAAACACGGCTAGGTCAGGTCTACCGCCGGTCTTTCTTCGGCTCGGCAGCATGGGCCTCTTTCTGCCGGATCTTCACGATCTCTCCTGCGATCGATTTCAGCATCGCAATCTTTGGAGCGGCCTTCTTCACGGTAACATATCCTGCCTTCTCCCAGTGAAGGCTGGGCATCGCCGATTTTTCTTTCGGTTCTGGAACATAACCTAGCGAGGTGGCCGCCTGTATGATCTCTCGAAGGTTCGGTTGTTTGATGGCTCTTGCTATCGGGAGTTTTCTTCCCTGACCTCGAGTCTTAGTGCTATCTATGTGGAATGGCCAGATGATAATGTGACCCGGGTTTTTCACCCTGGCTCTACCGTCTATCTTAGGACTTGCTGGCTTGGGATACGAGGACTGTGTTTATGACTCCGTCTTGTCCCGGACGAGAGGTCACGCGTGCTTGACCGAGTTCCGTGTCGACGATCGCGCCTTTGGTGATTACTCCTCTCCTCTGATAGTCCACGTTCGCCGGGTTCTTAACAACCCGCAGAAGTTTCGACTTTGACGACTTTCCCGTTGACTTGTCTGTGACAACAGCCCAGTCAGCTGACGCTAGTTTTATTTTGGTTGCCCCGCCTCGGATTCCAACTCTTCTCTGCTTTACCTTACCAAGGGTGGTCTCAACCGGTTCTCCCCCGGCCTCGAAAGCGCGCTTTCCACGCCAACTACGCTTAATCCCTCCAGTAGGTTTCTTCTTGTGTTGGTTGCCATGGTATCGAGGCAATCGAATCGAGTTCTGACCAGTGGACTTGGCATATTAACCGTTCCCTGTCTGGGACGACATTTTCATTGTATGTAGGCTTCGAACATGATAAGGAAAGAGCTGGAAAAGCAAATCGGAAGTACTGGTCTGAAGTCCGGGCGGCGGGTTCGTCGGAAGCCTAAGAGATTCTCGCAAATTTCTGCTGTCCCGAACGTAGAACTGGTTTCGGTACTTGTCCGGCGGAAAACGTTGATGGCAGACGTAATTGTTCGTTTTCCACCGTACAACGTTTAGAACAAACTCGGGTTTATCACCCGGATTTCGGCTCGCACCGCTTTCGAAGAAAAATGTCGGCAGAAATGATTCGAACGGAACCGATGACAAAAGTGTTCAAGCACTGGCAGAACCTTGCCATAGGCGCAATACTACT
>VBBD01000053.1 GCA_005882895.1 Candidatus Bathyarchaeota archaeon
TTACAAATCATTTCTAGGTACACTCGTACAAGCTTCGAAATGGGAGCCTGTTATCTTTCTGGACCTCGAAAAGCCAACTAGCAACCAGGACTCTAGACCTCGAGACCTCGGCTCGCCATTGGTCGTAATCGATCCTGTAGACCCGAACCGGAACTTGGCGGCCGCTGTTAGAGATGATAAGCTATGGGGATTCGTAGCCGCTTCAAGGGAGCTCCAGAATAATCCCGGCATGTGGTACTTCTTCCCTCCAAAACCCATACCAAGAACAAAAGCCCAGTTCGCCAAACTCTTGGAGCATCAAAACAGGGATATCGTAGCCATTTCGTTCGAACACTCGAGGATGGTGCCTGACGTTCTCTGGGGGCAACTATTGAAAATGGAGAAGGGGTTGACAGAACTGATGATGCGGCAAGATTTCCATCCCATCAGGTCGACAGTCTGGAGCGACGAAGCCCGATCCAGCGCAATCCTTGTCGAGATGGACACTTCGACCCTACCTGGAGTCCAGTTGCGTCAAGGTCCGCCCATTTCCAAGATGGATGACAGCCAGGGATTCCTTGATCGACACCTGACTGCGAATGATACTGTCCGTGGTCCCTGGATGGAAGACGGGCGGTGGGTCGTGGACAAGAAACGACGAATCCTCACCATCGAACAGCTTGTCACCATAGCTCTGAAGGATCGAAAGCTCGGGCTTGCTCTCCCGGACCAACTGTACAGTTCCTTCCGTCAAAACGTGAAGGTTCTGGAGAACGGGCAAATTGTCAGGTTGCTCGGAAGAGAAGGTTTTGACCAGGCGCTGTCGGAGTTCTTAGCGGCGAAGCCGGCTTGGCTCAAAACCCATCACTAGCACCCCTATCATCACTAGCAAATCCACCCTACAATCGCCTCGTAGCATATCCCAGTGGTGACCCTGATGAGGTCGAGGCCAGAATTCGCCAACTGCATCAACTGGAGATAACCGCGCTAGACTTCCAGGGCCGGCTGAAAACTGATCGTCTATCGGTCCTCGGTAAGGGAGTCGTTGGAATTGTGGTCATCGGCGTCAGAGGCAACCGACGAGTCGCTGTCAAGATTCGACGGGTTGACGCCCGTCGTGCAAGCTTGATTCACGAGGCCGAGCACCTCAAGTCTGCAAATTCGCTCAATGTGGGACCCGAATGGTTGGGCGGCACCGCAGACGTATTAGCGATGGAGTTCGTCGAAGGCTTGTCCCTTCCATTATGGCTGGAGAGCCTCGAGGGCAAGGGGCGAAGAGCCCGGGTCCGGCACGTAGTGAAACCCCTGCTGGAACAGTGCATCAGAATGGATGCTTATGGGCTCGATCATGGAGAACTCAGCCGGGCTCACAAGAATGTGATCGTGTCGAATGACGATCGTGCTCGGATTCTGGATTTTGAAAGTGCCAGCGTGATGAGACGACCCAGCAATTTCACCTCTCTAACCCAGTACTTGTTTCTCGGGGGAAGCATCGCCAAGAAAATGGTCAGGGTGTTGGGGCCCGTGAATAGAGACGAGCTTCTGAGGTGTCTGCGAGATTACAAGGCCGGTGGATGGAAGGAGGCCTTAGAGGAAACAACCAAGGTTCTGGGCTTGCAGTAGCACTTGGCCCTAGGCTGTTTTCTTGTCGATGACGCCAAGTCGTCTCGCCCGATTCTCAGCGTATCTGAATGCGAGAAAGCCGATTACTAGGAGGATGACGCCTCCAAGAGCTGCAAGTCCGATGTACGAGAAGTATGAGTACAAATCGCCTCCTTGGATCATTGCTTGCCTTGAGGCTCTCATGAATTCTGTAAATGGCAACACGTTTGCTACGTCTGACACGGGATGTGGTAGGAAAGACACAGGAAAGAGGGCCTCCGAGAAAACCATCAAAAGTCCGGCGACATAGGTGGGAAGAGCCCACTCGAACTTTGTCGCGAACAATGCGTAAGCGCTGAGCAACAGTCCCAGCCCAAACGCGGCAAGGATGTTCACTAGCATCGCGAAAAATAATAGAGTCACAGAAAGCGGGGTTACAACAAAGGGAATACTCGTGTTGAATACTGACGAGAGAACGAAGAAAGACAGTACAAGAGATACGATGACAGTTAGGGTTGAAGAGAAGAACGAGGCAAGCGTCCTCCCGGTCAAGTAGGGTAGTGATGAGTGTGGAGAGATGAAGACTTGAGGGAACACGTAGGTCCATTTTCCCTCAGCTATGGCGAGCGTCGGGACCCAAGAGTACGCGGCAACGTGCGTGTATAGCGCGGCGCCGATGAGGATGAAGGCTAGCTGACTAGAGCTGAACCTTCCGGCAGCAGACGACCCGACAAAATATACGCTTGAGGCAGCGATCACCCCGGCAAGCGGACCGACTGTTCTCATCGAGAATCCTAAGAACGGATTCGTCCAGTTGAACTCCCTGTACCATCCAACGCGCACGGAAGCCACAATGCTTCTGAGGACACTCATCTTTGTCTCACTGCGATTGAACCTGTCCTCCTTCCCTTGTTTTCAAGGAACCGTAGAGCTCTGGAAGATGCGAGGAGGAGGATAAGAGCCATTAGGGCCAGAATGAGGGCTTCGATGTAGAGTGGGATGAATGGTACCTTGATCGGAAATCCAAGGCTTTGTCGCAGGGCATCCATTCCGATTGTAAGAGGAACTAGTGATGCCGCAGCTTGTATTGCGAATGGAAAGGGAGAGATTGCCCCGACCGAGGGGAAGTAGACGCCGGAGATAAGAGAGACGGGTTCGTGAAGCGCTTCGTTGACGGAATCAGCCTCTCTACCATAAGCCAAGTAGAGGGAAGATAGGGCCATCCCCATCGCGTAGAGAGACGCAAGGGTCAGAGAGTAGACGAGAACAACTGCTGGCCAAAAGGGATGGATCGGTGGAGCGAAAATAACCCAGCCTAGAAGAGCCACCATTGCCGCAGACGGTGCGGTGCCTAAGATCCCTCCGAGAGACATCCCGACTAGTATGGCTGTGATGGGTGCGGGAGAACTGATGTAGATTTCGAAGAGTCCAACCTGCTTGTCCCAGTTGAACTGGCTTGCCATTGACCATAGGACGTTGCCCCAGAACGAGATCATGACCCCGCCGAGGATCGCGAATCCAGCGTAGGCGCCGAGACCGTAAGCTCTGTAGACCATTGTAAAAGAGAAGGATGTGAAGAACGGGAATCCAACGTTGACGGCCACCCAGAGCGGTTCTCCGTAGATGCTTTTTGCCCTGACCCACAATCTGGCGTACGCGGTTCTGAGCCACGGATTACTATGCAGCTTCATGTTCTCTCTCCCTAAACTCTCGACCCACTAATGCGACGAATACTTCCTCCAGTGTTGCCTGTTGCCTCCAGTTTGACACGACGGTCATTCCTAACTTTCGAACCGAGTCAATCACGGATTGGGCGGACCCGTCTCCGTCCACGACAACTTGAATTCGCGACAGCCCTCTTTCTTCTTGCGTCGACTTCGGCCATGTTGTGAGTTGCAATTAGAATTGTTCTGCCGTACTCTTTTGCCTGTTTGAGAATATATTCACGTATGCTTAAGGCGGTCATGACGTCGAGACCTATTGTTGGCTCATCAAGGAACACGACCTTCGGATTGTTGATGAATGCTCTTACCAGGGTTACTCTCTGCTTGTAGCCGGTGGAGAGCGCGTAGAATTTCCTGTCCAGATAGCTCTGAAGCCCTAGCATATCCGATAATTCGTTTATTCGCTTATGCGCCTCTTTGGATGGTATTCCGTATAGCTGGGAGAAGAACCAGAGGTTTCCACGGGCGCTGATAAAATCGTAGCCCGCCCTCTCGGCCCCGCTGGCCATGTTGATCACTGCCCGAATTTTCTCCGGCTCTTTTGCCACATCAAAACCCATCACTCCGGCCTTCCCTGAGGTCGGTAGAAGAAGCGTGGAAAGTATCCTGATCATGGTCGTTTTTCCCGCCCCGTTTGGGCCTAGAACCCCAAAGATCTCGCCTTTTCGGACTT
>VBBD01000019.1 GCA_005882895.1 Candidatus Bathyarchaeota archaeon
CCCCGTTCCGACATCACCGATGATTATGAAGTGTTTCGAGAAGCGTATCGAGTCGAGGCTTGAGAAGACTGGGAGTCTTGGTTCTGGCCGTTTGTCAGTCGTTTTCTGCGCTTGGCCCTCCAATCCATTCTCCGGGACGGCTGGAGAACCGTGACCATAATCAACACTGGGTTCGGTGCCGGCCAAAGGATATTCGCCCTCCAGAATATCGTTTCCGTAAGGCAGAAATAAACCAGCGCCGATGGGAAATTTGTTAGGATTGCAGTGGCGAGTCAGGAGTGCGTTCGAGAATTACTTGGACGAGCTTGTTTCTTGTTTTTGTTCCTTTTAGAATGGAGATTCTCGATTTTTGGATCTTGAAGTGTTCGGCTAGAATCTCCAGAAGTCTCTTATTCGCTCGGCCGCCCACAGCCATCTCATCGACCCGGACTTCAAAATAGTCGTCGCTGACCTTGACCACGCGGGCTTCTCTCGCGTTCGGAGTCACGTAGACCCTGATCAGCATACCTATTCCCGAACGGATCGCGTTGAAATCGTCCGGGGTTCGGTTTCTTGCTCGCTTAGCTGTGTTATTTGTATCAGATTGCCAACGGTGTCGTCAAACCTGGTTATGGTCGAGCCGGGTGTCTTTGTTGGCTCCACGGTCAATTTCACGCCGAGTTTTTTCAGTCTCTGGTACTCTTTCTGAAGGTCGTCAACAAAGAACATAGTTGAGGGAATCCCTTGTTTGTAAATGGATTCTTGGTAGGTTTTGGCGGCAGGGTTGTCGTTCGGCTAGAGAACCAGCTGAGGCCCATTCGCGTCTTCAGAGGAGACGACTGTTAACCATCTGTATTTACCCGCGGAAACATCGGCCTTCTTGACAAAGCCTAGGGTCTTCGTGTAGAAGTCAAGCGCCTTGTTTTGATCGTTAACAAATATGCTGGTTAGTTTGATCTTCATAATTTCTCATTTGTCCGAGACTCTTACTTAAGCGATATTCTCTGATCACCGAACGGAAGAGAAATCAACAAGTACGGGAGCTGTCTGAAACTTGTACTAGTACTTCACGGTGACGTGATGAGTCGCAACTACTTTCTCGGCCCCGACTCCATCGGGGTCGCCGTTGACGAAGGGCTGGCCGACGCACTAAGTTGCTAATGCCGCGGCCACGACACGCGATTAAGGCACCGGGAACAACCCGGTTCGAGCCAACTTGTCAGGAATTCCTTTCAACATCTGCGGAGCTAGTCCGCACAGAGGTGCCTCGGAACTACAGTACGGCGGGCTCTACAAGCTGGAACTTTCGCCTTCCACAGTCAATCGCAGCTCTTGCGCCGAGGGGCAGTATGAACTGGGGGTCTGTGTGACCAAAGTCCATGTTTGTAACAATAGGCAGGTCCCGCCTGCGAAACTCGCCTGCGACAACAGTGACAATATTTTCGTCTAGATCCTTCTTCTCTTCGTCGGAAAAGTCCCTAGCCCGTCCGAAGAGCAGACCCGTAATCTTGTCGAATATTCCCTGAACGCCATAGTTCCTGAGGCATCTTCTGATGTAGGCTCTCGACGGCTTCTCCTCCGAGGTTTCGAGGAATAGTATCTTGCCTCTCCAGAAGTCTCGGGAGGGCCAGAACTCGGTCCCTTTGAGGCCCTCTAGGACTTCGATGTTTCCCCCGAAAAGTTCGCCCCTTACAATTGACATTCCTTGTAACCATCTCCAACCGTCGTCCTTGCGTGGAGGGTTGACCTTTCCAATGTTTCCATCTTCGGCCCAGTCGGGATAGCCGTCTGACCAAACCTCGAACGGACTGTACTGATGCGACGCCTTTGAGTGAAATAACATCTCGGCCACATGGGCAGTGAAGGTCGCCGGGAGGTTTTCCATCTGTGAGAACCCTGCCATTATGCTGGGGCCGTGGAAAGTTACAAGACCCAACTGGTTACAGTAAGACAACAGGGTCGTAGTGTCCGAATATCCCATCAATACTTTCGGGTTTGATCTAATCGCTTCTTTGCTTAGATAGGGGAGAATTCTAATAGAGTCGTCTCCACCAATGGAGGAGATGATTCCAGCAACTTCTCGATCGGAAAAGGCATTATTGACATCCTTGGCACGCATCTCTGGATTGCCGTGAAGAAGCTCCGGGTCACCCCTAGTTGTTGGATATTCTTTGATCTGAAGATGGAAGTTTGCCTTGAGGTTTCTGACTCCTAGCTCGTAGATCTTGGGAAATATTGCCGGCCCTCCCCAAGAGGTAGACAATACTGCAACTGTATCTCCCGCGGCCAATCTTTTCGGTTTCACAACCTCCAACGTTTTCACCAGATCCTTGGGCAGTGACACGAATTACCTCTGGGAACTATCCTGCGCTGTTTGAATTCTTTGTGAGCTCACGAAGTTGCGTTCCAAGTCTCCCGGCAAGCTCGGAAACGTCCTGGGATTTTTGCAGGAGCACATCAACGCATCTGCCGAGTGCCTCTATCAGCCGAGTTTTTTCAAGTGAACCCACGAGAGCTCCGGTGACAGGCTCCAAGGTCTCTGGAGGCAGATCATCGAAACCTCTACCGTAGCTTGTCTTTAGACCGCGATGAAGGCACGCGAGCGCGAGCGCCTGGTCTCGGGCTGCACTGATACAGTACTCAGCCTCCCACATCCTTTGCCTAGCAATGCAGGCGTGGGCGTGAAGCAAATAGACCACGGCAAGTCCGAAGGTCTGTTCGGCCGAGGCCGGCTTGGCCGGGTCCCTTTCGAAAGGGTTCCCGAAGAGCAGATCGAACTTGAGACCCTTGCCGAGAAACTTGTTTCCCGGGGTGAACGACAAGTCCACCTGAAGATTGTTGGGCAATAGGAAGACTCTGTAGATCGTTGACAGATACGGGAGGTCAAATATGTGAACAGCGTTGAACTCGTTCACAAGACGAGTTGTCCAATCGGCAAGAACATCATCTATTGCCGTGCCGTCAGCCAACCCAAAGGTGAGGTCAAGGTCCGACCATCTGTCGCCACCGCCTCCTGCTGTAGACCCTATCAGTGCGCCGGCGACTAGTCGAGGGTCCGCACGGCTCATTTGCACCAGGCGGTCGCGAACTCGATCACGCTCCTCGACTGTGAACATGAGATATCACACTTCTCACGGTTTCGTATAATCTTGCGCGGCTTGAGCTAGTCAAACTCTGATCGAGTAGGCCAAGAAAATGTGGGAAAAAAGGTGGGCCGATCCTCTTGATCCAAGCCCTATGATTCTACGCCACCTTCTTCATTTGCTGTCCGCAACAATTTCCTGGCTCGCTAGAATAATCTCCACAAACCTCGCACTTGTACTTCGCCATTTTCAGACTCCACCTCCCTTGCAGGCGCCATTCTATCTTTTAGTGCGAGGCACGACATAACTTGTTAGCCGTCAAGTGTCCGCTATTGTATAACCATCCGGCTTTTCCAGCTCGTTAAGTCTCGCCGGGTTTGAGGCGGAGGTATGGTCCGACGGCGTGTAGTACCTTGTTTTCTCCTTTCCGGAGGTGGTCAACGAAGCTTGTGCGTGGAACTCGAAGCCGTTGAGCAATTTCTCCCGCGGTTGCCGTTCTCGGTATGTTGTAGTAGCCGTTGTCAAGAGCCATGACTAATGCTTGTAGCTGCTTGCTCGTCAGTTTCCCTAGCAGTGTTGCCGTGGAGACAGGAAAAGTTTCGCGGACTGATTCCTCTGAGATTGTTGTCTTTGACATGATTTCAACATTGCAGTCTTTATCGAGGTCTTTGAAGAGGTTCCTTAGGTCCCTCTCCGAAAAAGCTACTACCCGGTACCATTCCCAACCTCCAGTGTAGAGCGCAGGCTGGATTTCGAGGCAGTTGCGCCGTTCGATCACCGGAAGGGTGGGTGGCGGGAGCTTGTCGCAAGCACAGTGTTGCAATACTACTTGCAGGTTGGTCATCGCTTGCGATCTTCTGATGACCTTTGTTCCGAGCTGTTGAATCAGATCTCGAATGCTCTTGATAATTGTCTGATCTTCCAGGTTCTTGTGAGCGATTTCGAGCACATCTCTGCTCCAGTTGCACCAGTGTGAGATTATGACGCTGGGATATTTTGTCGAGAAGGCGTTGTAGGGACACTCGTGTTTGAGTTTGAAGGCTACCTCGTAATGGGTCATTGTCCAGGATACGGGACCCACGGAGGGTATATCTCGCTAGCCGTCAAGTGACGGTAGAATCCTTGTGCCGTCAAAGAACTGTCTTGGTAGGTTGCCCAGGTCGAGGAGTAATCGCTACAACTGTCTCGAAATAGCCGGTGTATGACAGCGAATCACTTATCTGAAAACACCTACCTCTAGGCGCTCATGATAAGCGAGGTTGCTGATTTGCAACAGCTAAGTCAGGTTTGGACAATCAAGGGATTGGGAGCGGACGGTCCACTCCCGGAACTCAAGGAGAAGCTGATGCTCTTCGGCCAGTTCGTCGGAGATTGGGAAATGGACGCTCGCTATCCACAACCGGACGGAACAGAGATCAGAGCTAAAGGCGAAATCCACTTCGGCTGGATTCTGAACGGCAGGGGCGTGCAGGATGTCTGGATGAGCAGGGATCAGCGGACAGGAAGAGCGATTCCATCCGGGACGACTGTCCGATACTATGATCCTAAGATAGACGCTTGGCACAGTATCTGGATCTCCCCTAAGCAAGGAATCATGCAAAGCTTCGTGGCAAAGAAAGAGGGCGAAGAAATCGTGCTGAGAGGCGAGACCAAGGAAGGCTATCCCGAACATTGGATATTTTCCGAGATTACCCCGACATCCTTCCATTGGCGAGCCGTCGAGTCTCATGACAAAGAGAGGACTTGGACGCTCACCGAGGAAATGCATGCCCGCCGCAGCAGGCCATAGCGCGAGTCGAAAATGACGAGTAACCTCTTCGAAGGATAGGGAAAATGCAAACGGCGACCAAACCGATCGAAACAACCGAGAAGCCAAAGATGAGGAGTCTAGAGACTGACGGTCCGTATTCTGAACTCAAGGACAAGCTCATGCTTTTCGGTCAATTTTCCGGTAACTGGGAATACGAGTCACAGTATTTCCTGCCCGATGGAAAAACAGCCAGGGCCAAAGGAGAAATCCACTTTGGATGGATTCTAGGTGGCACAGCCATTCAGGATGTTATGACTGGGGTGGTTCTGGATCCCCCGCCTGGGTTTCCGCGAACCGGCTTTGGGACGATGGTGCGATTCTATGACCCGAACATTGACGCTTGGCATTGCGTATGGGTCGCACCCTTGAGTCGAGTTGTGCAGACTTTTACGGCACGAAAGGTAGGCGATGAGATTATTCTCGAGGGCAAGAACGCAGAAGGTTTTCTAGAGCGCTGGATCTTTGCAGAGATCACGCCTGATTCGTTCGATTGGAGAGCCATGGAATCCCGCGACAAGGGACAGACATGGCGCCTCGACCAGAAAATATGGGCTCGAAGAATTAATCCCGAAAATTAGGCTCTGGCGCTACGAGTTTCTGCTACGACAAACAGCTATCGGTGGACCTACAAGAGGACCTTATCGGGTCTTTGACGCGGGATTTCTTCTCTTGATGGTCACCATGACGAATGTTGCTCGCCCATACTCTGCTTCGTCCAATACTTTCAGTTGCCGTGGTAGAAACCGGTAGAACCTATATGATCTCAACTGTTCTGCAAGTTTTTTCTCGTCTTTCTTCGTACTGGACATCCACCTCGCATAGGATGGAAATCGCTTCGCGTATGCTCGTTCGGCTTCTCGGACCGACGGTCCTTCTGCTTGGTAGCATGTACCGAATAGTTGTAGTCCACGGCCAGGAGCGTCCCAAGGCTGGTTGGTCCGGAAGATCGTCATTGCCATAGACGGATTCCTCGACAAGTTCCTGCAGTGACTAGACCTAGTGTCCGACAGGAAGAATATTTCTAGATCATCGAGGCCTCTGTAACAGAAATACGCTGTGTTGATGTGCGGCCGATTCCGTGGGTCCAGTGTAGCCATTGAGCAGAGTTCGCTGTCTCGCAGAATACGAATGATGCTCTTCCGCAGTCGCCGATCAGAAAGGTTCCCGACAACCGTCTTCAAGAGTCAACCAGGCTCCGCTTACTTTGTGAGTTTGAATACAAAAAAGATTGGGTGCTCCTTGAATCTGGAAATTTTATTCCGTGAACACTTTGTCCTCTCTGATTGACTCTTTTCTTTCAGTTATCATTGCTACTTTCGAATCGAGTTTCGACTAAAAGTGCTAGCGGGTCGTCAATACGTACTGCAAATACCTGCGATTGCGAATGAGTGGCACTGTCCTACACGCAGAACGGTCACGAGTTCGACTACAATCTCATCTGTTGCTAGCCCAATCAGGACAAAATTCACGCAGCATTCACTTCTCAGGTAGGCATTACTTTCTGGAATCTCACCAACTTGAAGTAGTGGCCTCAAACCCCAACAACAAAATAGAAATTCGACCCCTTCGAACCCCAAACAACCAAAAAATAGTGTCCACGATTTGACTGAGCTAACCATAGAGCCTCCAACCGTAGAAACAGAAACCAGATCTCAAGCTAGCAGAGCTGCTCTGGTGTTCATCTTCGCCACGGTCCTCTTTGATACCCTCGGATTCGGCATCATAATACCCGTACTTCCCGGTCTGGTTGTCAGCTTCGTCGGGGGAGACCCGGCAAGAGGAGCTGAAATCTTCGGTCTCTTCGGAACAACCTGGGCGCTGATGCAGTTTCTATTCGCTCCGTTGCTGGGAGCATTATCCGACCGTTATGGTCGACGACCAGTCCTCATTCTCTCCGCCTTCGGCCTCGGTATCGACTACATCATAATGGCTCTGGCACCCAACCTGACCTGGCTCTTCATTGGGCGAGTGGTCAGCGGCATTACAAGTGCCAGCTTCACAGTAAGCTTCGCATACGTAGCAGATACAGTCCCAGGAGAACGGCGGGCAGGCGCATACGGAATGATAGGCTCCATCTTCGGCGTGGGATTCATCATCGGACCCCTCGTCGGAGGATTATTGGCGGGAATTGGCCCACGCTTCCCGTTCTGGGGGGCAGCAGCGCTCTCGCTCGCAAGCGCCGCTTACGGACTGATTGTGCTGCCAGAATCGCTCTCTCTCGAGCACAGAAGCCCGGTCTCGCTTCGAAAAGCTAACCCCATCGGCTCTCTATCTATGATACGAGGCCGACCGGGACTCGCGGGCTTCGTCACTGTCAATTTCCTCAACTTCCTCGCCTTCCAAGTCCTCCCCAGCGTCTACGTACTCTACGCCGCTTACAGGTACGGCTGGGGCTACGCGCTCGTAGGAACAGCACTCGCAATAGTTGGTGCCTGCAACATCATCGTTCAAGGTCTCCTCGTCCGGCGTGTCGTCGCCCGGTTTGGCGAGCGCATCGCCCTACTGATCGGAATTGTCTCTGGTGCAGTAGGGTTCGTGATCTGGGGCCTAGCACCAAACAGCCTTCTATTCATGATTGCAATAATCTTCTACGCCCCGATTGGATTCGTCCAGCCCGCGTTGCAAGGTCTAATGACTCGGCGAGTAAGCCAATCTGAACAAGGACAGCTGCAAGGCATCAACGGGAGCCTCATGGGCCTCACGGGTGTCATCGGACCCACTCTCTTCACACTAATATTCGCATTCTTCATCGGAAGCCAGGCACCCTTCAACCTTCCAGGCGCGCCCTTCCTACTCTCAGCACTATTGATGATCGGCTCGCTTATCCTAACGGCAAAGATCACGAATGCCAGAAACCTCGCCGCTCCGAGCAAGGACTTCCAACCCTAGTTGAACGAGCGGAGTAACCAATCTCTTTTTGTATAGATGAGCCGGTGGGGAAGAACGTCTTGATGTCGTGTCGTGCCCGTGAATCGTCTCTGCGAGTCCCATGTGACAACTGTGAAGACCCTTCTTGTCAGTGTCCGATCTGTCGCGAAGCAGCGCTTACCGCACAACTATCCAAATCGAGCCGGGAACCCTCCCGGTCAAAATGAGCCCGCGGCCTTACCAACAAATTCCTCAAGCAAATATCGGGTCAGGATTATGGAGAACGCGAATGAGGGTTAGAGTAATTCGTGTTAATCAGCGAAATCTTGATAGGCTATCTGCGCTTGCTCGCGCACGATGAAGCCGCTAGGCCTAGACTGGCTGCTGGAGCGAGAAGATCCTCCTGTTCGATTCTTCGCTCTTCGTGACATCCTAGGACGATCCCCTAATAGTAAGGAAGTGCTCGAGGCTAGAGACCAGATCAGAAAATATTCTCCCGTAAGAAAAGTTCTGAACGCTCGTATCAAGGATGGATACTGGCCGCCGAAGGAAACGTGTTACACTCCCAAGTGGACATCCACCGTTTGGCCCTTGATGCTTCTGGGTGAGATGGGAATCACTCCGGACGAAGGCGTTAAGCGCGCCTGCGAGACGTTTCTAGACCTCCACCAGCTGGACAACGGCGCCTTCACATGTCCAAGCCCCCTAGATGTAAAACGGTACATCAAGCGGCACCCTAGGGCAAAGGCCGTCCGCTGGGAGGAGCCTTGCCTCACTGGCAACATGATCCGGACCCTGCTCGTGTTCGGGTACGGAGAAGACAGGAGGGTGAAGAAGGCTATCGATTGGATGCCCGAACACCAGCTCGACGATGGAGGCTGGAACTGCAACTATCCCGAGAAGAAAGTGAAGCACAGCAGTTTCATGTCAACAATCGAACCACTCTGGGCCTACGCGGAGATTCCACGTACAAAGTGGACGCGGAAGATGAAACGGTCCGCCGAGCAGGGCGCAGAATTCTTGCTGATGCACCGAGTCTACAAGAGTGACCATCATCACTGGAAGCACAGTCTACCATTCGCCACAGCGTTCCACTTTCCAATGTACTACTATTACGATGCCCTGCACGGTCTAAGAGTCCTTGCAAAATTGGGATACGGTGACGATGAGCGCGTCAGGGACGCGGTCCACCTGATCCTGTCCAAACGTTCCCCAGATGGGAAGTGGTTGTTAGAGGGAGACTGGTCTCGCGAGCCGGAGGCCCAGGAGAACAGGAGGAAGGCGGTGGTGGATGTTGAAGAGCTCTGGAAGCCTAGCAAATGGGTTACCCTGAACTGTTTCAGAGCCCTCACTGCAACTGGAGACCTGGTCATATCAAGAAAATAGTCAGCTAAACCCTAACCGCTAAACAGGTATTCTTCCAGGCAACTCCCTGACCGGATGATTAATTCGAGTTACTTGCCGTTGTGGATCGTCATCTGATTCCAAAACTCGTATCACGTTTCTCCCTAAGACTCTAGCAGGGCAAGTCTCAATCTAGTGGGCCCTCTATACGACACGATGACTAACGGGCAGAGACTTCTCTATATGCTTGAATCGTTGCCGCAGCCGGATAAGTAGCCCGATGACTGTGGCGGTAAAGACCAAGACCCCAACATCTCCGCCGAGCTCCAAGAGAACGTCAATCGGAACAAAGATACTCATGATTCCCAGCACGAAGTTGATCTTCACAACGTCGTTCTCAGATCGACCCGCATGCCTCACCAAGTACCAGGCGGTGAGGCCGGCTAGGGGGAGAATCATTACGGCAGTAACCGGCCACGAGAGAAGGTGCGCCACGAAGCCCCCTCCAGGGGCGAGGTTTCCGGAAATCATGAAGAACCCGCCCATGAATCCAAGTCCCAAGAGGATGAAGTTGCGCCCGCGGCGGTCGGGTCTCTCTTTTTTCGCCTGGAGGAACGATCTGGGAACGAGATACGCAGCAACTATGAACACAGATGCATACGCCACAAGAAAAATGTCAACCCCAAGAGACGGCACGTAGGGGTCACCGAGGAAAAAGGTCAACAGGAACACGGTCAGCCCGTACAACCCTCCAGTCACGGCCATTCCTCTGTTGCCCAACA
Organism: Candidatus Bathyarchaeota archaeon; assembly: GCA_005882895.1. Classification (GTDB taxonomy): domain Archaea; phylum Thermoproteota; class Bathyarchaeia; order 40CM-2-53-6; family 40CM-2-53-6; genus 40CM-2-53-6. The sequence continues at coordinate 9,867 of VBBD01000019.1, forward strand.
GCCGGCGGCCCTTGGTCTCCGGGAAGAGTAACTCTACGAGGATGAGTGGGACCGCGATACTGAATGCCGCATGGAACACGGTAAGGTTAGTCAATGCGACCCAGTTGACCCCCTCCCAGTTACTGTAGAGCTGATTCCCGATGATTGGCGAATTCGGGTTAATCATCGTCTTGGCGGCGAAGCCTTCCTCTCCTACTGCGTAGGCTCCTCCGAGGAGAAGGACGGCCCCCCATCGCTTCCTCCACCGGAGGGTCGCCTCTCTGATCAAGATCGCTCCGCCTCCGTAGAGTCCCATGTTGGCCGCAAAGCCTAGCGGGTTCAGGATGACCGCCAGGATGGGAGTGGACCCTGTCAGGAGCTCTGCGAGGCAGGCGGCGATTATGATCAGAGAGACAATCGCGTACCATCGAACCTTGCCAGTCGCCAGACCTGGCCTCGTTGCGTTCGGGCGATTATCGAAGCCCGTCGTCACCCCGGCACCATAATCTTTGCTCAATTGAGAGTAATCACCACAGCCGGGCTCCTTTCAACTCGGCGAAAGAGTCTAAGTTTTCCCACCATTCGGCACCGGTGAGTTAAGGACAGTTGAACTCGCAATTGAAGCGCCCGGTACGTCTTGAGACGGTTAGTATCTAGTGAATAATGAGTGAGTAACTCGTGTTAGTCGGAGACAAAAATACGAGTAATTTCCATTGGTCGGAACATGTGACGAGGGTCGGATTAGCGTATTCAGGGCATGGTTCTCCGAAGAACCACGTGACTAGTTTCTCAATGCTAGTCAATAAATCCCCCTGTAGAGTCACCGGCCAGCTGATCACGATGAGCGATTGGAACGCGGGAGTCATTGCTGAGTTCCGCAAGAACCATGGAAAGGTAGGCGGTAATTTCGAGGGAGCGCCCCTTTTGCTTATCAATCACAAGGGAGCCCGGACCGGAAAACCCCGGACCAACCCGGTCATGTATCTCAAGGACGGCCACCGCTACCTGGTCTTCGCTTCAAAGGGAGGAGCCGACACCAACCCCGACTGGTATCACAACCTCAAGGCCCACCCCGATGTGAAAATCGAAGTCGGAAATGAGACTATCGACGTACAAGCAGAGGAAATAACCGGGGCCGAACGCGACCGACTGTACAAGAAACAAGCCTCACTCTATCCGCAGTTCGCCCAGTACCAACAAAAGACCAAGAGGACCATCCCAATAATGGCGTTCACGCCCAAAACGAGACGATAGTCGCCGGAACTCGATAATCCGCCTAGCCTCGCACCGGGCAGGTTAGCGTAGTTTGTTGCCGAGGAACTCTAAAGTCCTCTTCCAAGCAAGATCTGCCGCGTCGCGGTTGTACTCAACGGGCCGATTTTCTTCAACGAACCAGTGTTTAGTTCCCGGGTAGAAGTGAAACGCTACTTCGTTTCCAGCGGAGCGAATCTTCTCTTCCGTCGCACGCACGTCACCAATGGGCTCCCACTCATCATCGGGCGCAAAATGTCCGAGATAGGATGCTCTCGCCTTGGAAAAATCAATCGGGTAAGTTCCATAGAAAACGACAACTGCTCCAACACTCTCTGGTTTCAGGGTGCTCAGTAACAGAGACCATGCTGCGCCCATCGAAAAACCCACAACACCAATCTTTCGTCCCGATACGGGTGGGATCGATCTTAGGTATTCTGCGGCGCCTAAGACGATCTTCTTGATTCTCTCGTCGGCTATCTTCGACTTAAGTTCCTTCGCTTCCGCCACAGTCTTCGCCAGACCACCATCGTGGAGGTCCGGTGCCAATACGACAAATCCCTGGGACGATAGCCTGTTGGAGAAACTTTTGAAGAAGTCATTGAGTCCCCACCAGGCATGCAGGACGAGGACCGCCCCACGGGGCTTTTCGGGGGTCACTAGGAAGCCTTTTCCCTGTCTGCCTTCTGCGTCGAATTCGACCATTCGACTCTTTCCTGTCATCGAAACTGAACTCGAGAGCTTTTGTGGAGAGGGGTAATCAAATGTTTCGTCACGGAGAAAACGGTGATAATAGGAGGTGATAATTGTTAGGTGATCGCCCTGCATAACAGGACTTCGCCTGGAACGACCAACATTTCCCTGTACATGTTGAGCGTGCGGAGACTCCCGTGTTTCTTGGAGACTTCGCTGAAGCTAGTCCGCGTGAACCCTTCTGATGCGAACAATGCCTCTGAAGGCTCGTTGTCCTCTTCCACGCTAGCGAATACCTCTTTCACACTGGAGGCTTTGAAGTACCGCAGGGCGTCTTCCAGGAGTAGTTTCCCGATCCCCTTCTTCCTGCTCGCCTTCGCAACCGCGATGTAGTATACGTAGCCGACATTTTCTGCCAGCGTTTTCAGCATGACCATGCCGACCGCTTTGCCTGAGGACATTGCCGCTCTGACCAGCTTGATATCTCGAAGGGTCTTCTTCGAGTGCATCAGGTACCATCCTTCGAAGCTCTCCTCAAGTATCCATTCGAGGCCCAGCCTCTTTCCCTTGGGGACATCTATAACGGCGAGATTCTCCTGGGCCGTCATAGGCCGAACACTCGCTCCGCGTTGAGATGGAGTATCTTCTCCTTGTCCGGCTCATCCACTTCCAGCCCCTTCACCAGAGCCAAAGTTTCCGAGTGCTTGGTGATCGGGTAGTCTGTTCCGAAGATGATCTTCTCGGCTCCTGCCGCAAAATAGACGGCTTCGCTGATCTTCTTGGCAAGCCACTCGGCATACTTCTCCGCATAAGCACCGCCCGTAAAGAGTCCGGAGATGTCCGCGTAGACATTCGGATGCTTGTAAATGAGCTCAGCCACATCCTCAAACCATGGATTGCCAAAATGGCAGAGGATCATAGTCAGCTCCTCTCTCTTGTTGGCCAATCTGTCTAGAGTCAGCGGGTGAGAGCGGGCGAGGTCCCCGGTGCTGAATGCGGTGTCCCCGGTGTGGAAGAGCACCGGAAGGCCTTCCGACTCGGCATAATCGTAAAGCCAGTCAAAGACAGGACTTTCGGCCGAAGCCTTCACGTAGCCCAGCCTCACCTTGAAGGCTTTCACCACCCTCCTGTTTTCCTCGGCGAGTTTGAGAGCAGCCCTCACCTCTTTCAGAGCAGGCTCAACCGTTATCACTGGCGCAAGCATCCCGTCGCTCCTCATGCACAGCCTGATGACTTCTTCGTTTGGAAGAGGTGCGCCTCCTTGCAGGGGCGGGCTGAGGAGCAACCCGCGCCCGATCTTGTACCTTCGCATCGTGCTCAGTAGCTCGTCTAGGGTGTATCTCAGCCCGTTCTTCCGCGCAAAGCGATTGAGGGCATCGTCTCCTCGTTCAGACAAGTGCGTGTGGGCATCGATTATTTCTTGCAAACATTCCTCACTCAGATCTGAATCCGGAAAACAGTTGTTCAAGTAGCCCCGAGAGAAGTAGGGACAAGCTTGTCGTCACGACCATGAAATCTCGATGGTATTTTCAGGTTTTGCGGTTCAGAAGGCTGGCGACGTAGTCCACGAAGGGCTTATCCCACATTTCTCCAGATGACTGATGAACATCTCTGAAAACCGGGTGTAGCGAGAAGAGCTCAAGAAACGCCGCCCACTGCTTCCAAGTCTCCTCATCTATCCATTTCCGCCTGTAAAGGAAGTAGACTCTTTCAAAGAATCCGTATAACATGATGACATAGTTGCGGATGGTCATTTCTTCGCGCGTGTAGGACTTTTGCTCCCGCCCAAGTCTTCCCTGACTTGCATTGAAGAGATCTAGCTGGAATGCATAGAGTTCAGGCGTCTCCACCAGCATCCTCATGGCACTACCGTAATCGTCAAGAACCTTCCCGTAGGCCTGTTCCTTAATCGCCTGGTTCTGACTCCGAAAGGTAAAAATGAATATAACAAGGGTCAGTGTGAGAACAACTGTCTGAACAACCGTACTCCAGACGACAGGGTCGGATATGTCTAACAAAGCGGTGCCATCCCGCTCGGCGAGCCGCAAATAACCTTGGATTGCCCGAACAAAATCTCAGACGCGGCTGTCCCGTTTTTGGAGAAAGGATGACAGCAGTGCTCCGTCGTTATGGCCCAGCCTATTAACCTTCAGATTTTCTCTCAAATATAGTGCTTGTTATCATCCAGTCAGACTCACGTCCCCTTCATTGGTCGGCCAGTTCGTTCTCTTTCACTTGTCATACTAGTACAGGAGCTGGATTTTTTTCGGTAAAAGGAAAAAGCGCCATCAGCCACTGATCCTGACTTATTTTCATACCTCCTGTTTCTCTGGGTTTAAAGTCGCTGCTGTAGATTCGCAGAACATCCCCCAAAAGATAAGTCAGCTTTAGAGCATTCATGAGGCTGAAAGGATTATTTTCACCTCTTCCATAACTCAATCACCTACTCGCGCATCATGGTCCACAGTTATCACAACACTTCCTGTTTTCTGCCCTGTGTCAACATACCTGTGAGCCTCGACAATCTGCTCCAGCGTATAGCGTCTATCTATTACCGATCTAATCTTGCCTGCCTCAATAAGCTCTCTGAGGAAAACTAGATCTTCAGTCTTGTACGAGACGGTCCCGCCTATTACTTTCTTGCTGCTCGTCATTGAGGCCCATAGCCCTCGGACCAGCTGGGACAGCCCCGGATTGCCCAAGAGATAGAATCCCCTTTCCTTGAGGGATCTAATGCAACTTGAGAACGAACTCTTACCCACCACGTCAAAAATAACATCGTAGCTCTCGCCATTTTTTGTGAAGTCCTCTTGCGTGTAATCAACGACCTTGTCGGCACCAATCGAGCGGAGCATCTCTAACTTCCCCGTGCTGTCCACGCCCGTTACTTCCGCCCCGAATGATTTGGCAAGCTGCACCGCAGGAGTGCCTACGGTTCCGCCTGCCCCAATAACCAAAACCTTCTGCCCACTCTGAATGTTCCCTTTTCTAAGACAGTTCAACGCGTGAAGTCCCCCAACAGGAACCGCGGCGGCCTCCTCAAAGGTCATATTGGCCGGTTTTATCGCCACCAGCCCTTTTTCTGGCAGACAGTTGTACTCCGCATAAGCACCAAGACGAAGACCGGTAAATGCAAAAACCTGGTCACCCTTCTTGAACAGTTTTACATCTCTGCCGACTGATTCAATTTCCCCGGCCAGCTCTTGCCCCAGCACCTTTTTTCTTGGCGCCCTGAAACCAAAACCTATTCGCACGAAGAGTTGCCACGTTAGGGGAAGATTCAGACTTCGGAGTTCACAATCCCCTTTTGTCACTGTGGCCGCATGGACTCTTACCAGCACTTCATTGTCCTTGGGAGTAGGTTTCTCCCGCTCTTTGAGCCGAAGAACTTCCGGAGGCCCGTATCTTGTGCATACAATCGCTTTCATCTGAGTCTTCACAATCTCTTGTGAATCTAGTCCTTACGCTTGTCTGAGATCCCATTTCTTAGCATGAGTTCATGTCTTTGACCGAGATCCAAGCAAGGGCCGCGCCCCTGGACGGTTCCAGCGAATCGGGAAAGGACTCAGGGTCAAGTTGCTCGATGTCACCTATTATTTCAGCAGCTTTTGATAAGTTATTCTACGATCATCGAGAAGAAATAGGGTCGAAGTCCAAATCTGCCGAAATCTTCCTGTTTCTGTTTCCCGGTTGTCATGTCGTGAAGAGGGAAGGAGTTAGCTGTCGTTAGGTACGGGGCATTTGTCCTAACGGTTAAGCACTCTATATAGCAGAGCAACCCGTCTCCTCCCGGCTAGGGGTCAATAGGGGTTTGAAGGCGTCCCGATCGCCTGATATTCGTATATTGAGGAAGCCGAATACTCCTCCGTGTGATTTTTGCGGAGAGGATTTTGAGGATGGAGAGGATGCTTATCGTCTTGCAAGGGGCAAGGTCCTCTTCTCCGTTCCCAGCTTCGTCCCGGAGACCGCCTCCATATTCTTCCACGAGGAATGCTGGAGAAAGGTCGCGCTACAGAGGAAGAAGGGCGAGGCCAAGCAACCACGCCCTGAGACAGACCAATAGACCTCGTCGACTAATGCGCAATCTGTCCTCCCAGTCTAACTCTTTGGTTTCTTTTCCGTGGCCAGGAACTCGAGGATCGCGCTGTTGACCATGTCCGGTTTCTCGGAAAGCAGGAAGTGCGTGGTCCCGGGGATAATGCACAATTGTGCACCCTTGATCGACTTAAACAGCTCCAGCGTATGCCCTACGGGAATCGCCTCCCTGTCCCCTGCCATCACCAGTGTAGGAGAGCTAATCTTTCCGAGTTCTTGCTTTGTAATGTTGGGCTCGTTGAGCCACAGAATCTTCGTTTTCTCGACCACAACAGGGAAGTGACCGGGACCGTCAGGGGAGACTTCATCGTAGCGTCTGATGAGAGGCGATCCCGATTTCCGGAAGGACTCTGGTGTGAGTGATCTGATCCAGTTAAGATCTTCTGGAGACTGAGCGTTAGTGTCGAAGAGCCCGCCTATGCAAACAAGGCGTTTGACCAGGTCTGGCCGGGAGATCGCGACTTGAAGAGCGATGATCGCGCCATCGCTCCAGCCCACTAGGTTCGTCGCTCCCAGTTTCAACGCCTCGATGAAGTCAGCCGTGTACGAGGACATGGTGTCGAAACTGAAGGGTTCAGCGGTATCAGCTGTATGCCCGTGCCCGGGCCGTTCGAAAGCAACTACTCTGAAGTGCTTCGCAAGTTCCGGAGTCTGTGAAGCGAAGTCTTCAACAGTACCGAAGCCTCCGTGCAATAGTAGCAAAGGCTCGCCAGACCCTGATTTCTCATAGTAGATTCGCGAGTTCCTAATCTGGAGATGCACGGAACTGCCCAAAGTCAGCGGTTTAGTTAAGCTCTGCTTGAGAATCAAGAGATAATGAGGCGAATCCCCTGCGAAGCAGTCAGGCCATCATACGAGACTTTCCATAAGCATATAGGCTAATTTCTCTCACGCGGATCAATCGAAGGTTGCTAAGCTGTCGCTTCCTATGCGGTTGGGAAAAACGGAGATTGGGACTATGTTTCTTCTTGCTATGGTATTTCTTGCGGCCGTGCTCGCGGTTCTAGGAGTTGTTTTCCAGGACAACTGGGCCAAGGGAGGAGTCGGAGCCGCGGTTATCATCGCAATCCTGCTCTACTGGAGCATTACCAAGGAAAAGAAGAGCCTTACACCATAAGCCGTCACGGCACCGCAACCTGAAGCTCTCAACCGGCGTCAGCTTGCCTTATCTGGTGTCTTTCAAAACATGGATTATGTGCAGGTCAGACCTCGCAGACCAGCAACCGTCACAATACTGGCAGTACTATCGATCATAGTAGCCGTATTATCCCTAGTTCTAGGGGTCGCTGGAGTTGTGCTCGGCGCGTTCGTCGTAGGTGACTACTCAGGTCTCGGCGCGATCATTCTACTCGTACTCGGAACTGTCGTATTCGCATTTGGAATCCTAGAAATTATCTACAGTATTGGATTCCTCGAAGGGAAAGGATGGTCATGGACCCTGGGCACGACTATTGCTGTGGTGAGCCTTGTTTCCAGCATTGGGGTAATCGGAATAACAGCGATTGCAGGCCCGAGACTAGCAGCGATTACCAGTGATGTTTACGAAATAGTGCTGCCAGAACTCATTATCATTTCCATGATAGCCATCATCCCCATCATAACCAGCTCCGTAACCATCTATGTCCTCACAAGGCGAAACGTGAAGGTGTTCTTCGGAAAAGTTCCCGAACCGCAGGCTTAACAAAGAAATTACTTGCAGAAGAATCTCGTCCATCTTGGCTCCCAGTCGTATCGAGAACCCCACTCTGATCAAGAGTTCTTCGCGCAGTACCGCCTCAGAACAGTAGCCCCTGCACAACCAGCCAGCCCATAACCCCGAATCCCCCTTGGCGAGTAGCCATTCAGACAGCGGGAAGTCTTGAAAGGAATCCCGCAACTTTGCCCATATCCTCAGCGGGCACCATGATGGCAAAGCTTTTCCGGCTATTACCATCGAGAGACTATCAAGGTTAATCTTGTGAGCCAGACCCCTACAGATGTTATCCAGCTTCTCGGACCGAACGAACAGGTTGAGCTCTACATCAGGCAGAAGATATACCATCCCAAGATCAACGTGGACTCTGTCCTCCTGACAAACGAGCGGATCATCCTTCGCCATCCCCGCGAGCTAGGTCTAAAGAAAGACTACACGGATTTCTCCTACACCGACATTGCTAACGTGGTCCTTGACAAGGGAATACTCCGCTCGACCATAAAGTGCATGCTTAGATTCGGCGGGGACCCGCTCGCCTTGACCGAGCTACCGAACGCTGATGCCGAGAAGGCCTACGGAATAATCCGCGAGAACCTGGTGAGGTATCAGACACCTCTTACCGCCATCCCCGGAACAACGATCGCCGGCACCGCCGTATCTCCCCAGAGTATCACTCGCGAGGTGGTGAAGGTTCGCTGCAACTCTTGCAGCAAGCTGATGGACGAGAACGCAACGCAGTGTCCCTTCTGCGGAGCGAAACAGTAACCCAAAACAACAATCAATAGCCCAGCCCAACCATTTTCATTTTTACGCCATGCTTGGCAAGACGGTCTAACACGAACTGGAAGAGCCTCGGGTCTTGAGAGATCCTTTCCGGGGTAACAATACCAGTATCTTTGATCTTTCCGCGTCCCATGAGCAGAGCGACAGACGTGCATGGGTAGGCTGTTGTCCGAGCCATTGCCGAAACCCCTGACCGTCGGTTGTAATGGTCGAGAAGCTGGTATCTCAGACTCATTTTCTTTCCACGGGACAAGCCCTTCACTTCAACCCTCAAGGCCAGAAAGTCCTCGGGAGACCCGCGTGACATTGCCCCGCGAAGCAGCTCTATCGACAGCTGCCGAGGCTCCACCTCAACACCACCGATCCTAACCGATTTACGTTCAAAGAAGCCCAAGACCCGAAGCGTGCTCATCATATCCGCATGCCCAGGATACCTGAGCGTGAACTCGTGCATCTCTCTAGTTCTCGGATAACTTCTCGGAAGAGAGCCTAGACCATCCGTGAGAAAATATTCCAATTTCCCGACTCCGGGGAAGCTTAAGTGACCACGCCCGGACAACGCGTCAACCTTCTTCCGCTTACCCTCCTCGATAACCTGTACAGGTCGAGAGTACTCGTTCACAACATCCTCAAGGGAAAACACAATCCGATAATTCAGGGGAGGTTCAGGCTTCTCCGGAAGACCGCCAACAAAGATTTCCACCGATTTCATCTGATCTAGCCTCCGCGAAGCATCACCAACACACATGTTCGTGAAACCCGGCGCCACACCACACTGAGGAACGACCCGACAACCAGCTTCCTTTGCCTTACGTTGAAGAGGAAAGGCGTCCCGCGGAGTATAGGAAATATCCACAATATCTCTGCTAGCCTTAACCGTCTCACTCATCAGGTCCAATCCAAGCCGGCCCGGCAGAGCACCGCAAACAAGGTCGACTTTCCCCAGAAGAGTATGAAAACGCGGCAGTTGTGACATGCTCAGTTTGACAGTCTGAAGCTTCTTGGGGACGCGTTTCCTCAAGAGCTTCAAGTTCTGGGAGCTGGCATCCATCGCGACTACAGAATCAACCTCGTCTGATCCCGCGAGGTCGCGGGCGATCTCCGAGCCTACCTTACCGCATCCAACAACAAGGATTCTCATTACTAACGTCGCAGAACGTCGTTGTGATGCTTCTTAAGTTGGACGAAGATTCTGAGAAAAAACACTAACGGTTGGGCAAATACGTGGGGTGCACTTCATGCGATCCGGGTCGACCGTTCTGCTCTAGCCGGAACCTGGGAGCGATGTGTCTTCCTTGAGTTTTTCGAGTCTCTGATGCGTGTTTGGGCTGACGTTCCATCTGCCAATAAATCGTGGTCGGTGGTGCAAGTTTAGTGCATCGATTTTGGCGAGAACTTGTATGAATGATTCTCTACCGACGATTTCTGCAGCCTTAGCATCCGCGACGAAGTAAAGGTTTCTCATTGTAGAGAAGAGACGCCTCATCATGAAAAGAGAGAAGACCGTGTAGCCCGCGACAGTCGTAAACAATAACTCTTGGAAGAGCGGGGATTTCGACATTCGCAAGACTACGAGGAGAACAGCAACAAGGGCGAATACCGCCGCGGTCATTGGGAGGAAGAAGCCCCTGAACATCGCCCCAAACAGAAACTTTTGATCGTTGTAGACTATGGAGGAAGCGAGCAACGGCTTCCACTCTTCAGGGCTCAGCTTCCCCATCAACAGTCGTGGCAGCATTATGACGCCTCGAAATATGACGATCCGGGTTATCGGCAATCGGTCTACCCAAGACACAGTTCTCGGGTCCAACTTCGTCTTGTTTAGCTGTCCACACAACTCCCTTGCATATTCCACGATCCTCTGGTCCTCAGGGTGCATCGGAACCTGTCGAGGCGTAAACACGGGCTTTCCTCACACCATCGGATTATAAGCCAAACATGGGGCGATAAGAGAAATTGCGGTACTTGGTGATGATATCGTCTCCTGACAATACTATTGAAAGTATTATCTTGCGAGACGCGTCGAAACAATTCCGGAGCGCTCTCTCCAGCAATATTGTCAACACCGTCTTAGCGTTTGCAACTTCCGTTTTCCTCGTCATCATTCCGTTCGGTATCTCCTGGAGTAATCTGTGGATCTTTCAGGCTGTAGGGTTAACGACGACTGTTTACTCCGCCGTGGTATATTGGAGGTTCAAGGCTAAACCTTCCACGAGCTTCACCGTTCACTGCTTATTTCTCGCCGTTTTAGGGTTCCTCTTGGCGCCGGCTCCAGCCATCTTTTTCGGGGGACTTCTCTACGGCTTTGCCGGCTACCAAATGGCGAGCGTCAGATACTGGATGAGGCAAGGCCGCAATAGCCAGCTAATCCGGTGCACCCGCGACGGTGGGGAGGTCGCGGTGTTCGGTGGCACAAGTTTAGTTTGTACCAAGTGTTCGCGGTTGTTGAAGGTAGGTTTCGACGTGCCAGTGCGGTGGAGAAATATTGGCCTTGGAGCCCTCATAATCGGAGTCGTTCTGAGGATTATCGTAGCACTGGCGTCACGGCCCATCGCCGACATTCTGATCATTCCAGCTGGTCCGCTTCTGGCGAACGGTATCGTTGTCGCATTCTCCCAGCTCAATTCCTACGGTGCTCTTAGAGGCTCCGTTAGGCTACCACCGAACGTACCATCATCGCCCGGATCACCGGCTCCGAGTTGAAGAAAGCATCGGTAGTGCGTAGCTCCCTTGCGAAGAGACACGGCGATCGTTGCTTCTTGCGGGGTCTCAGCTCCAATTGTAATGTTAACGCTGTGGACCGTTGCCAGTCTATTGAGACCGGGTTACGATCAATTGACGCAGTATGGTAGCGAACTGGCAACTGGTCAAGACTCGACCATAATGAACGCCAACTTCGTCATCACCGGTTCCCTGATCATAATATTCTTTCTTGGTCTGTTCACCCATATTCACGCAGGAAAGTGGCCCGCAATCGGTGCAATGCTTCTCGGAATTTTCGGCGTGGGGGAGGCGGTTACAGCGGCATTTCCCTGCGACCCTGGTTGTCCATTTGCTAGTTCCCAGTCGCCGTCCCAGTCAATCCATAATTTGATCGCGGTCATTGCGTTCGGATCCCTCGCGTTAGCCCCACTGTTGATTTCATCAGGCTTGAAGCGGGACACTCTCTGGGGAGGGTATCAATCGTATTCCCTGGCGACCGGATTCGCAAGCATTGGACTCTTTCTACTGTTCTCGTTTGCCGTCTTGTCCTCCTTCCCGTATGTCGGCCTTCTGCAACGCGTCTTCCTCGCGATCCCCTTTCTCTGGATCGAGCTAATGGCTGTCCACCTGTTCAAGATTCCTAATCGAACCTCCCCGGCAATTCCTCCTTCAAGTCCGCCAGTTGCTCCCAAGACTGATTACCATGCTAAGTCACTGGTCGAAATATGAGTGAGCAGATCCCTAACCGTATTCGCCTAGCAATTTCAGCTCTTCCTATAGCGGGTCTTCTTGGCGTGATCTCGATTCTTCCTCCAGGTGTTTTCATCAATCCATCGACTGACCCGGAGGCATTCGCCAGATCAGCTGACAGCATCGCCTTAGGAAATCTAATCGGGATTGTTGCCTTGGTGTTCTTGCTGATTGGAGCCTGGGCCCTGTATACTATTCTAGAGAGAGGGTCCGCAAGCCGATTGCCAGTCTATGGGTTATTGCTGACTTTTGCCGGGCTGGGTTTGCAATTGCCCTTTGCTGGAATTTTCGCCTTCGCGGCCCCTGTTGCCGGTCGGCTCTACCTGGCTGGCGACACGAACATGGTCAGAGTAATCTCAGACGCCACCAGCATTTCTAACCCTGTCGCGTTTCTGTTCGGCGCAACCTCCGCGTGGCTCTATGCTATCGGTTCCATCTTCCTTGGCATTGCGATATGGCGTAGCCGCAGCCTGCCAAAATGGGCAGGGCTCCTCTACGCCGTAAACTCGATCTCTATCTTCAGCGGGCCCGTATACGGTGTTTACGCATTCCTCATGGCATTAGCTGGAACCATACTGCTACTCATCAGTGGAGCGTGGATTACAGCGAACATTGCAAGACGGGGAACTCTCCAGAGCGGTGCTTGACGGGCATTCCACTCAAAGTGAGAAACTCCCAGGTGAGGGGTGGATTCTATCGACAATCCATGAATGTTCGGGGGTGGCCAGAAAGGATTGGCAAGAGTTGCACCACGCTATGGCAATAACAATATCTTGTTCAGCGCAAGCTGGTCTCTATGCGACCCGTTCTGACCGACCGTGAACTGGCCCTCATTCTCTCCAAGGATATCTGTAGGCTGTCGACGATTAGCTCGAATGGATGGCCTCACATCGTGCCTGTAAGCTATGTTTACCTGCGCGGGAAATTCTACATCCCAACGGATAGAAGAGCCAAGAAGGTCAGAAATCTCGCGAAGAACAGCAACGCTACAATCGTCGTGGACGACGAACACCTGGAGCATGGTGTGATGATCGAGTGCAACTCTAAGATCATAGAAGGTAACAAGGCTCAATCTTTGAGGGACTACGTGAGGAAGGTCAAACGCTGGCAGAACGACGAGACAACTGTGATTATCGAACTAAGTCCTAGTCGAAAGGCAAGCTGGTTCTTGAAGTGAAGACGACCGGGCCGAGGATGTCCTTGATTATGGTGACCTGCCGTCATTCCCAGTTTTTCTGCACGCTGAGTCTGTTCCTAGGATCAGGAGAATATTGCTTTGATGGCGTCTGTTGCGACACGTGGGAGTAGTGTCGCGACCTTTCTCTTCTTCAGCATGCGAGTGATGATCTTTCCCTGGAAATCCATGTCCCCTTCCGCCTCGATCTCTGAAACATTGTCCCGCAAAACCGAGAACAATCGATCAAGAGTCTCATCGGAGAGGCCCGCGAACAATTTCCGTGCTAGACCCATCTTTCGCAGGTCAGAACTGAATTTCTCTCTCCATTGCGTGTCATAGTTTCTTAGAAACCCTTCAGACTCGACTCCACTGTGGGCAGCAGCCGACGCTGCCGCGATCCCAGCTAGTTTTCCGCAGTAGCCTCCGATAACAATGCCCCCACCTGTCGTCTGTTTCACCTGTCCAGCAGCGTCTCCAACTACGATGAAACCAGGGGACCAGCATCTCGATATCGGCCCAGCGACGAGTACTGATCCTGATTTGGTCGCATCGATCGTCGCCTTCGGCCATTGTTCCTTGACGAGGTCATCTAGGAACTTCTTGACGTTTCCTTTTTTCGATGCGAGACCTACTCTCGCGCTATTTTTCCCGGTTGGGATGCTCCATGCGAAGAATCCTGGTGCTCTCTTGGCCCCGAAGAAAAGCTCAACAAGATCACCCTGCTCCTTCATGTCAACCAGCTCGTACTGCAAGCCCGGCAGTATCTGCGCCCAATCAGGCGTCTGAAGCCCAGCCTGCTCTGGCAGCCTACTTCCCGCTCCACTCGCATCGATGACCACTTTTCCCGCAACCTTCGACCCATCTGTGAGCGTGAGAAGATCGCCATCAGAGGTTCGTTCGAACTTTGACGCGCGAGTCTTCGCCCGAAGCTCCACGCCCGCCGCCACAGCCTGCTTCGCTAGGAACTGGTCCAATTTCATCCTGTTCAGAATAAGCGCTACAGCATCTTTTTTCCGAACTTCTATCGGTTCACCATGAGGCGGGTAGAACCTCGCACCATGGATCAATTTCTGACTGAAACTTGAGTGAGCCTCCAACCCGAGGAGTTCTAGTCCTTTGAGACTCACAACTCCAGAACAATGACTAGGCGAGCCAACCTGTGGATGCTCTTCCAGCAGCAGAACTCCAGCGTTCTTCTTCGCCGCTTCTAGAGCCGCCTCACAACCGGCAACTCCCGCTCCGACCGTAACAACATCGTAGCGATCGGAGGGGCTTCCCAAAGGGAAGATCAGTCTTCGAACTCTATCCTAAGCGTCAGGCTCTTCAATTCACGCGCGAGCTTCTTAACAACCTCAAAATCCACGGGATTCCGCCTCGGCCTTCGCCCGTTCAAGATAACCTTCGTCTCTCGGCTCCCATCCGGAAGCCAGATAGTATTGATAGTAAGAATCGAGTAAGGAGTGAACAATCCCTCGAGAAAATCTCTATCGTCCCCGCTTTGGCTGAGAATCCTCACCCGCCTACCAACACGGTCACCAAGACTCTTCGCCAACTTCGCACCGCTAGCAAGGAAAGTATCCATCCCCCTCCGGTCCACCATTAGGGCCATGATATCGCCTGCCTCCACAGCCTTATGGAAGGTAACCTCCTGGAGGTTGGGGTTCTCCTTCTCAAGCTCAGTAATGCTACGAATAACCCGGATATCCAGGTCGGTGATCTGACCCTTCTTCAACTTCTCCTCACATCGCGAACAGAAAATCCCGCTCTTGACACAGAAATTGTCCAGGATCGTCTTTACCATTGATACCTCAGCCCGTCCCGATAGAATAGTAGGGGCTCATCTGCCTGAGTTTCTCGATCCCTGGGAATCTCGCGCCCGAACAAGCGTTGACCTATCTCAGTCGATCTAAACCGACTTCTAAGCTAAGGGAACCCCTGCTTCATAAATGCATTACCTTGAGCGGGTTCTGAGCCAGCCTTATATTTTCAGTCATCATGATTAGAGCCCGTGGAAACGCGTAAGCGTCTTCCCGCGGTTCTCCTGCCAACGGCGACACTATTGGGTTCCCCCCTTTAGATATCCGTCTCGGCCGACACCTTCCCGCCACTTATCGGACCCGGTCCTAACGGAGGCGCGCCAGAGGTTCCATCTACCATCAATCCGATAACATACTGGCTAGGGGATCGGCATCGCTGCGGCAATGCTTTACGGGGCCTACAGAGCTCAGAAACGCCACATGGCCAGATAAGATCTGAATCAAGTGGAACTCTGACTTGAGGGGTCTTTTTCTTCGAGACTTATTCTAACATAGTCCTTCGCATCGGACGCCGGAACTTTCGCGGCTTGTGAGCCGAAGTCCAATATTCGTCCATGCGCCACTAACACGTGCTGTCTAAGCTCGCTTTCTGAAGTAATGAACTTCAAGAACGCAGAATCACAATAGGGACACTCGAATTTTGTCATTTGCCCTCAAGCCTTCCCCGTCAGCGTAGAAATTCAATCTTTAAGTCGCGTCTCAGATTGATCTAGGGCCAAGTCTCTATTAAACCCCCACGGAGCGACTGCCGAAATTTTCACAGGGGTTCTAGTCTGAAGCCGTTACGAAACCCGTTCGGTGGATTTGCTGAGCTAGCCTGTGGTAACAGCCAAATACCAATAGGAGTTCTGACCGGGCAACTTCGGATAGGATCCAATGAAACTCTTTGAGTATGAGGCGAAGTCTATCGCGCAAAACCTCGGAATAAACACGCCCCGAGGCGCAGTGGCTTCGACGTCGGATGAAGCCAGGGATATTCACAAGCGTATTGGGGGGGAGGCGGTCATCAAGGCGCAAGTCCTCGTTGCTGGTCGAGGCAAGGCTGGTGGAATAAAGTTCGCCGGCAAGCCCGACGAGACATGGGCTAGGGCAAACGAGATTCTAGCGATGACCATCAAAGGCGAGAAGGTGAAGAAAGTCCTCGTCGAACAGAAAGCCACTGCAAAGAGAGAACTCTTCGCGAGCATCGTTCTAGATCGCGCGAACCGTTGCCAGACCGTCCTCGCCTCCGACCAGGGTGGTATCGACATCGAAGATGTCGCTCGCCAAACCCCTGAGAGAGTGCTCCACCATCGGCTCGACCCGATCTTCGGAATGAGAAGCTACGACGCCCGGCTCATCGCGCTGAAGCTCGGATACCAAGGCGCCCAACAGGGCACCTTCTCCGATTTTCTCTCCAATCTTTATCGATTGTCCGTGATCTATGATGCGGAGCTTGTGGAGAGCAATCCTGTTATTGAGACGCAAGACGGCCGCTTCGTCGCCGCAGACCTCCGAGTAATAGTCGACGACAACAGTCTTTTCCGACATCCCGAATTCCAAGAGAGATCCAAGGAGATCAGTGGTGAGGTCACGGTTTTGGAGTCGAAGGCTCGGGAAAACGGTCTTGCGTTCGTCGAACTAGACGGCGATATTGGCATCATAGGAAATGGCGCGGGGCTCGTCATGGCAACGCTCGACTTGGTCAAACAGTACGGTGGGAAGCCAGCGAACTTTTGTGATGTTGGCGGAGGAGCCAACGCCGAACATGTCGCGACGGCGCTCCAGATCATCCAGGGCGCCGAGAAGGTCCGTGCCGTGTTCGTCAATATTCTAGCTGGAATTACTAGATGCGATGAGGTTGCGAAAGGGATAGTTGACGTAAAGAAAGTCATGGGCCTCAAGAAGCCGCTCGTCATACGGATGGTAGGAACTAATCAGGAAGAGGGAAGGAAGATACTCCAGTCCGCTGGACTGACCGCTATGGACAAGATGGATGAAGCAGCAAGACTCGCCGTAAGTAAGGTGCCTGCATAGATGGCAGTCCTGATCGGGAAACAGACCCGGGCGATAGTCCAAGGAATCACCGGCAACCAAGGCAGCTTCCACAGCAGACTCATGTTAGACTACGGAACCAGGATCGTAGCCGGCGTGACTCCTGGAAAAGGAGGAACGACCTCAGTCGGCGTCCCCGTCTTCGACACGGTAGCTTCAGCCCTTGAAAAGACAGATGCGAACGCTTCTATTATCTTTGTCCCAGCCCCATTCGCCAAAGAGGCCGGGATGGAAGCAATCGACGCTGGCCTAAGCCCTGTTGTGATAATAACAGAAATGATCCCAGCAAGAGACGCCATGATTCTCATCGAGTATGCGAGAAACCATGGAGCGACTATCATTGGTCCCAACACTCCGGGAATAATAACCGCAGGGGAATCCAAGCTGGGCATAATGCCCGGCGACGTGTTCAAGCCTGGCAAGGTCGGCCTCGCCTCAAGAAGCGGGACCCTAACCTACGAAATCGCAGCCTCGTTATCACACGACGGTATCGGACAATCCAGCTGTCTCGGAATAGGCGGTGACCCATTTACAGGACTCAACTTCATCGACGTTCTCAAACTCTTCAGAGACGATTCCGGCACGGATACTGTCGTTCTGATCGGTGAAATCGGAGGCTCAGCGGAAGAAGACGCCGCAAACTATATTCGCGATACGAAATATCCCAAACGGGTTGCCGCATATATCGCTGGCCGAGCAGCACCTCCGGGAAAGCGCATGGGCCACGCGGGCGCAATCATAACTGGGACAGAGGGGACTGCTGATGCGAAGATGAAGAGTTTGAGAGAGGCCGGTGTTATGGTTGCTGATATTCCATCCGAGCTTCCCAGGCTACTGCTCCAGCAAGTTTCCCCGCTGCAGTAGACCACGGTTCAGTTTGTTTATTTTGCTCCGAGTTCTCGTTTCTTCCAGCGAAGGTTGTCTCCACGGCAGCGTCGGCATCTGTAGGCGTTAGGCGAGTTCCGTGAGCCGCATGTCCTGCATATTTTGAAGAACAGCCTGTGACGTTGTGCAAGCTGTTTCTTCATCACGTCAGTGATCGGCATGAGAGACGCAAACCAAGCCTTCTGCCTGCAATATATTATTGCCGTTGAACCGAATCTGGGAAAATAGGCTCTTCAGGCAAAAGATTGCCCGCGGCTTTCGAGAGCCTTGGAGAGTTGCTGACAGAGCTCCTCGAGATCACTGATGGTTAGCTGAAAGACTCTTTTCTCAGGCAGAGTCATAGATTCTAGACTTGTTCGAGCCTTTTCGCGGCCGACTTTCTTAGATAGAAAATGGAGGAAAGAGCTCCTCACAACTCGTCTGCGCTGATTGAATAGTCCCCGGACCAGTTCCTCAAACAACTCCTCATTCACACTTGTTTTGGCATTGCTGGGTGATATTCGTAGGAGGATAGAGTCCACTTTGGGTCGAGGTCGAAATGCGGCGGCAGGGATGTTCATTATTGGCTGAATTCTGAGGGAACGTTGCGCGGTGATAGACAATCTTCCATACTCGGCAGTTCCCGGCTCAGCGAGAAGTCGTTCTCCAAACTCCTTCTGAAACACGAGCGATGCAAGCTCGAATTTCTTCTTTGTCAGAAAGAGGATTAGCTTTGATGACAGGGCGTACGGTGGGGTTCCCACTACCTTGTTGAATGGGGGAAGAGGGATTTTCAGCACGTCTCCTTCAATAACAGAAACAGTTGGACTGTTCTCGAATTCTTTCCGAAGGTGTGAAACTAGCCGACGGTCTTTCTCGACCGCTAGCACTCGACCCGTCTGGTCCTCAAGAAGATGGGTTAGAGTCCCATATCCGGCTCCAGGTTCGAGAACAGTGTCGGTTCTAGTCAGCTCGGCGGCCGATACTACTCTTGAGGCGATGCGTTTGTTGGCGAGGAAGTTTTGCCCTAGTATCTTCAGAGGTCTATAGAGGACAGTAGTTGCCACAAGCTCAGACTGTCCTTGTGAAGAGCCTATACTTTGATTCGGTGCTGAGTTCTTCCATGATTCTTTTCGAAACGATCTTCGGGACGTCGCTGAGCCCTGTTCGTTCCTGAATATCCTTGTAGCTGGCAAACGGTTTTCTCTCTCTCGTGTTGACGATCTGCCACATCGACTTCTTGCCGATCCCTGGCAACAGCTCAAGCGAATGCATTCGGGGCGTGACCGGCTGCGAATTATTGAAGAACTCTACAAACCTTTTTTCTTGGGTTTTAACCAATTCCGATATCAAGGGGACGATCTCCGCCTTCGCGTTAGCCGTCAGCTGGTCATAGCTGATCCTGGTAAGAATTCTGTCAACCTTCTCCCTGCGCTCACGCCCGATGTAGATGCGCTCATGAACCAGCACAGTAGCGCCGATCTTGAGTTCTGCCTCTAGCAACGTGAAGAACTGTTCACCCATAATCTGAACCGTCGGCACCGCCAAGTGTCTCGACTTCTCAGACGATCTCCCATACGGAAGGAAGTCTAGGACGTAGGCGTGTTCCTCGTAAACATGCCTCTTCTGTAAATACTCGTCCCCATGAATTGCCAAGAATAGATCCCCCTTCTCCCCTAGAATATCACTTGTAACCGGAAAGACGACTTACGTCGGTTGCCAGAGTGTTGGAGAACCATTGGTGGTCATTCTGAACCGCACCTTTTCTCCTTAATTGGGTATCGGTCAGAAGTTTCTATCGACTAGACATATCGCTTCATAATTTCCAGAATACCGTTCAGCTGGTCTGTGCTCACGAACCTGCCCTTTACAGTTAATACTGCTCGAAGCTCTTCAATCGTCTTTGGGAGCGAGTTCACGATCTGGATTGCATCATTCCTATCCAGCTGGAGTTTCGATGATAACTCCTCGACGAGTTTGTCAGCCTTGTCCGGGGTGATCTTCGAGAATTTCCGCGCGTAATCGAAGGTCCTGCGCTGGAACTCTCCCAGCTCTTCCTCCTTGACTTTTCCCAGGATCTCCTGGGCCTCTGCATTAGTCACTATTTTCTCTTGGAGAATCTTCCTTGCCATATCAGCTAGACTCCTCTACCGGGGTTATGTGCTCAGGCCTAGCAATGATTATCCGAGGCGTTTTCGTCCCGGCCACTTCGACAACATAGCTGCGGCCTCGTTTCTCGGCAACTGTTCCGACACGGCCATGGTACCGGCGATGTGGCATGCCCTTCTGAACAGCCGGATTGATCATGATTCTGACCATCTGTCCTGGAGTGTAGCCGATAAGCAGTCTCCCAAGGGGCTGCTTGCCTCTGTCTCGCGGCTTCCTACTGATCAGGGTCCTGCTTTTTGTCCTGAAACCCTTGGAACGTCGCAACAGGCAATTCTCCGGCGGAGAAAGTTGCGGGCCGGTAGGTTCCGTATATATGTTCGCGACATTGCTTCATTTCATGGCTAGAACCTCGGCCAGATTCTTCTTCATACTATCTGGAGAGCATGCCACTCTGCCCCTCGCAGAGCTCAAAGCCATACTCCAAGCCTACTCGATAGACTACCGCATAGTGGGAAGCTTCTACAAGCTCATAGAAGTCGAAGCGGACCGCGCCGAGCTAGAATTGATAGCTGGCCGAGGAGGATACGTTGACGAGATGGGGGAAGAAGTCCTCCACACCGAAGACAACCTAGCCAGTATCAAGAGGGGAGTTGAGTCAGCCGATCTCGAACAGTTCCTCTCCCCCCAAGACAGCTTTAGTGTCCGAATGCTACGGTTTGGCGGAGTCTCCAAAGACCTCTCAAGAGTCCACCTCGAATCCTATCTCGGAGAACTGCTTGCAGAAAAAACCGGTGCAAAGGTCGACCTTCGATCTCCTAAGAAGCCTTTCCGAGGGATTCTGGCAGGGTCCCTCTTCCATCTGGGACTCATCACGCATCAGCGTCCGAAAGGGAGCATCCACCTGCGACGTCCGCGAAAAAGGGCTGTTTTTCATCCAAGCACAATGCCCCCAAAACTAGCCCGATGCCTGGTGAATTTATCCGAAGTGAGAGATGGGGAGACCTTTCTCGACCCCTTCTGCGGCGTTGGCGGTATCGCCATAGAGGCGAGCCTTTTGGGTTGTGAGGTGGTTGGCGTCGATGCCCTTTCACGAATGGTCCGGTCGGCTCGAAGGAACCTTGCTCATTTCGGCCTCAAATCCTATGGCCTGCTCAGAGGCGACGCGCGGAAACTTCCTTTGCGCAGTGCAGATGCTATAGCCACGGATCCACCCTACGGGACAGGCGCTTCAACCCTCAAGTCTACGACAAAAGCCATCCTCGCGAGCTTCTTGCCCCAGGCAAAAATGATCCTGTCCCCCGGCGGAAAGGTCGTATTTGCATCTCCCTTGGGAACGGGAGCCGTTGATCTGGCGGAGTCCCACGGTTTCAAAGTCTTCGATCGCCACGAGTTATACGTGCACCGGAACCTTACAAGAGAGATTCTAGTGCTGGGAGCAAACTAGATGCCTGCCGGTATCGATGTCATCTTCTTGGGCACCGGGGGCGCTCTTCCCACCAAAGAAAGAGGCCTACCCGCAGTAGCTTTACGTCGGGATGGAGAACTCTTCTTGTTTGATTGTGGAGAAGGAACGCAGCGTCAGATGATGCATGCGGGAGTCGGTTTCAACCGTCCCATGACCATCATGATCTCGCACTTACATGGAGATCACGTTCTCGGATTACCTGGGCTTCTCCAAACAATGTCTTCCCTAGTCAGGGACAAGCCACTCGACCTGTACGGTCCAGAGGGGATCTCCAGCTATCTAGGCTCACTACGTCGAACGCTAGCTTTCGCGGCGAACTTTCCCGTGCGAGTTACCGAGCTCAAGCCTGGGCAAGAAATATCGAAGAACGGGTACGATATCAAGACAACCAAGGCTTTGCACGACATCACCTGCCTCGCCTACGCTGTTGTTGAGAAAGATCGGCCGGGCCGGTTTCACCCTGACAAGGCGAAACGGCTAGGCGTACCTGAGGGACCGCTGTGGAAGCAGCTTCAAACCGGAAAGGAGGTCAAGGTCGAGGGGAAAACAGTGGAGCCTCGCCAAGTTATGGAGGAACCTCGTCCTGGCCTGAAAATCGTCTATGCGATTGACACTCGTCCTAGTGAGGAGGTAAAGGCGCTGGCAAAAGAGGCCGATCTCCTAATGCATGACGGAGGATTCGCAGAGGATAGGCGGGACAAAGCCAAAGAGTACTTCCATTCGACTGCAAGGGAAGCAGCTAGGGTCGCCAAGGCTGCACGGGTCCGCAAACTTGCACTGGTCCACATAAGCGCCGTAACAAGAGATGACTCCATTCTCCTCAAAGAGGCGAGAAGCGTGTTCAAAGCGACCCTCGTCCCGAAAGATCTAACAGTCTTATCACTGAAGCGCTCTAAGTAGAGCTGTCGAATGCATTGCGTAGCTCTACTCTCTCTTTCGTTCTTCTGGCTTCCCAGCGAGCCAATCGATCAGCTGTTCTGGGTTTTCCGTCTCGAGGATTACTTGTATTGGCCCCAGAGGTGATTCTCCCTCTGGCGCAGAGAAGGAGACGTGGCCTGCATAGGCCGCCTGCTTGTTGAGAAAGAAGACTATTCGATTCCCTTCCACAGATCGCCTCAAGACGGACCTTGCTGCCGCCCGGATTCTGTCGCGTTGCAGAATCATGCGAAACCTCTCCAGCGAGGACTGATCCTTCCCATCGAACATTACTTGCCCACTCCACTCATCTATTTGCCGAACTTCAACTTCACCTCGAAGAATATTTGTAACCGCTTTTCTAACCCTCTCAGCGTCTTCAGTAGGTCGCACCTCCGCCTCGCCATGAACCCTGATGCTCGTTAGCTCGGGAGTGGTCTCAGCAGACGTCTCGTCCGCCTCTTCAAATCGTTCTTTGTATCCTCGTTCTCCACAACACGATCAGCAATAGCGATAAGCTTTCCAACTCCAACCTTCAATTCCCGCTCATCACGCTCTAGAAAGTCGGCCCAGTTTCTGGGACGGTCAGACCTCCTCCTCTTCAGCAATCTCCGGAACCTGCTCCCCCGGGAAGCGTGAATGGCGATGGTGAGGACGCGGTATTTCTTGTTAAGCTCCTCAATCTCCTCAATGTTCCTAGCCCCCTCGTACACGAAAAGGCTGGTGTCGATCTTGTCTATCAGTGGAGCCAACCGTTTGGCTACTGCACCCATCCCTTCCTCTTCTCTGATGTTAAGCATTAACGTGCCGAGGTTCTTTCTGCTTGGCGACAAGTTTCTCCGCTTGGCTTCAGCTCTGATAATATCACCGGAGACGAATACTGGAACCCCGCGTTCCTTAGCAACACTAGACGCTAGGCTCTTCCCGGCGCCTGGCATTCCTACGATTACGACAACTGTCTTCGGTTTCGGTTTGTCCATGTAGGGCTCGCGCACTCCGGCGTAGGGACCTGTTATAGCTCTTAAAAACGAGAGCGACCATCGATAACTAGGATTTGTCAGAGGACCAGGTCCGAAGTTTCGTTTCGATAGACCTCGATGATCAGCAGATTCTCTCGCGTGTAGGATCTATCCTGTCGTCTTTGCAGGCGATGGGGGGAGATTTGAAACCTGTCGAGCGGGAGAATATCCATCTCACATTGAAGTTTCTGGGAAACGTATCCTCGTCCCGTTTGAGCGAGGTCGAGACTTCCCTTTACCAACTGGCTTTCCCAGTGTTCTCAACGGAGATCAGAGGAGCGGGCGCTTTTCCGAATCTCAACCATATGACCGTAATCTGGGTCGGGGTGAACGAGGGTTGGAGTCAGGTTGAGCAAATCTATGAGCAAGTCGAGAAACTACTGTCTCCCCTTGGCTTCAGAAAAGAGAACCGCCCCTTCAGTCCGCACATTACGATTGCCCGGGTCCGATCAGGCAGAAAGAGGGATGAGATGGCCAATTTTCTCCAGCATCTAAACGACGAGAGTTTCGGCTCATTCACCGTGGACAAAGTCCGGCTCAAACAGAGCATTCTCTCGAGTTCCGGACCGAAATACTCGACCTTGCTGGAAATCCCTGCCCAGTCGCGATAAGCTATCACCAGCCCAGTTTCAAATACCAACTGCTCGCTTGCAGTTCCTTGATGCCGACCACGATCCAACCTATCTTGGACCAGATTGCAAAGAAAGTCGTTCCAAGCGACGACGAAAGAGCAAGAATGTCCCAATTGGCTCAATCACTGAAAGATCAGGTTCAGAGCATCTTGGACGACGCCAGCCTCGGAGGCATCGTCTCGATTCAGGGATCCTACGCGCGGGACACTTGGTTGAGCGGCGAAGCCGACTTGGACATCTTCGCCACCTTCCCTCCAACAATGGAGAGGGAGGAGTGGACCGAGAAGGTCCTCCCGGCAATTCGGAAAGGAATCCATGCCAAAACGGTCGATCGTTATGCTGAACATCCCTATTTGGAATTCCACATTGATGGTATCAGGGTCAACGTGGTCCCCTGCTATGCTGTGGAAAAGGGCCAGTGGAAGAGCGCAACTGACAGGACACCGTACCATACTGAGTACATGAGAGAGCATCTGAGACCAGAAATGCGGCGTGAAGCAAGGCTCCTGAAACGGTTCATGAAGGGTAT
>VBBD01000002.1 GCA_005882895.1 Candidatus Bathyarchaeota archaeon
TGTTACGGAAAATCTGTTGAGAATGTATCTTGTGCGAAGGTTGTCGGTTCCATCAACAATCAGATCAGTACCAACAAGAAGCTCATTGCAATTCTCCGTTCGAAGGGTTTCGACTATTGCCTCTGTCCGGGTCCAGGGGTGGCGCGAGCCGAGTTTCCGTTGGAGGACTTCTGCTTTTGGCTGGTGGAGGTCGCGTCGATCAGCGCCTAGGAACCGGTGAAGGTTGCTCTCCTCGACGATGTCTTGGTCGATAAGTGTCAACTGTCCTGTTCCGAGGCTTGCGAGGAAGTAGGCGGCAGCACTTCCAACGCCGCCCGTACCAACGACCACGATCTTTGCTGATTGTAGGCGTTGCAGCCCGGACGGGCCGATCTCGGGGATGGCGGATTGTCTGACAAAATAGTCCTGCTTTTGAATGCTCATGGTCGCGCGAATGCTTGTTTGGGGTCTTGAATTAGCTTCCCCCGTTTGGTCTGTCCTCTGAAGGCGAGGACTGGCAGGCAAAGTTTACTTTCAGCAGGGTTCGCTGTGGACCGCTCTCGCACACGGGGGTCCTGCAAAAGTTATAGGAATTTCTTTTCGATAGCCTCTTTCTGTCTGAACCCGGTTTCGGGCTTGTTTTCTTGAGGAAGCGGTGTTCTGGGCTTGTCTCGGGTTTCTCGATACCCGTGTGTTCCCCTTGGGATCAGCGTGGAAAATCATGTTCTAGAAATCACAGGCTTTGATTCGGAAACAGGGCTCGTAATGGGCGATTTCGAAGGCGCAGGAGATCCCACCGACCACTCTTGCGTCGCGAGATGCAATCGCTTAGACCCCCCCTCCGATAGAGAATATTTTCTGTCTGGCTACGATTTCGGGCGAGACAGGTTGATCCGGGCATAATCTGGGCTTGATCCTGTTTTTACAAAAGACGTTCAATCGTCTGGCAGTTTCCGAACGAAAATTTTCGGCATGTGCCAGATCGCCAAACAGGGTTCAATCCGGGCGAGTCTTTCCATTTTTCTAGGCTGGACGCAATCACGAAACAGGGCCGTTTTGCGGGGTTAGGCTTAAGCGGGACCGTCCCCACGAACTATCGTAGTGGATTCACCTTATGGTGAGAATCACTAGACAAAGAATCACCCTATTGCTACTTCTCACAGCGTTAATCCTTACGATCCAAGCCTCCCTCCCGGAAAAGGCCCACGCGCAATCAAACGTCTACGTCGCCTCCCTGGACCAGAACATCGACCCTGGCGCTGAAGACTTCGTCGTCTCATCAATCAATGACGCATCCTCCTCGGGAATTCACAAGTTCATCCTAATCCTCAACACTAACGGTGGCAGCGGCTCGAATATGGAGAACATCATCAGCGCAATCTCCAATTATGAAGGCGTCAGCAACAACAATTTCACCACCCTAGTGGCGCCGAGTAGCGCTCACGCGTTCAGCGCCGGCGCGTACATCGCCGAATCGTCGAACTCAATCTTCATGGTCCCAGGCACAGTCATCGGGTCCGCGACGCCAATCGTGAGTGGCATTCCCACGGGCGAGGAAAATACGACTCTCGCAAAGGACATCAACGCCTTCACTCAATACATGACTGCGCTCACAGGAAGCCATGGTCGAAACTCAAACGCAACAGCTCTCATGGTCACTCATGGGGTATCATATGACTGCCAGACCGTCAACTCGTGCATCGCGCTACAACAACGCGTGATCAACAAGGTCCTGAATGCGAACAGCACTCTGCAAGCACTCACCCTTATGGGAGCGGGAGATGCGACAATCCACTATGCTGGGTCGAGGTCAGTGTTCCTTTCGGTCATCAGCGATCCAAACCTTGACAGCATACTCTTCCTCGCTGGAACGTTCGCGATACTTGCTGATCTGTATCACCCTACCCTTATCTTGACGGTTGTAGGAGCGGTTGCTATAGCCCTCGCACTCTTGGGACTAGGAGTATTCGGTGCCCCGATAGTCTCGATCGTTCTCATGCTAATAGGGGCATTCTTCATCTTCCTAGAACTGAAAACGCATCACGGCGTCAGCGCTATCGCCGGCGTCATAATATTCATCGTTGGCTTCCTCCTGATCTTCAGCCTACCCTCGTCAGCACCAGCACCCGCGTCCGCCCCGTCCGGATCAGGTACATTCATCCAAGCGGGATTGGTCACATACACGATCCTCGGATTACTCGGTGCCGGCGGTGTCTTTGGAAGCATCTACCTTTACCGGGTTCGTGAAACTTTGATGAACCAGCCTCCAGCGCAAAATCCCAAGGCTATAATAGGAAAGCAGGGTCGCCTGACAAGTGACTTGAGAGCTGGTGAAGTCGCCACGGCAAACATCGGCGCCGAAGACTTCACCGTGACCGGCTCAACAGACATGCCTAAAGGCACGTTTGTGAGAGTGAAAGATGTCCAAGGGCTCAGATTGATACAGTTCGGTCGATTGAAGGGCTCAAAGGGGCCGGGAATTATACTCATCTTCCCCGTCATCAATAGGCTCGTCAAAGTCGACCTGAGAGAAAGATACCTAGAAGTCCCTCACCAGACCGCCATCACGAAAGACAACGCACCCGTGGACATCGACTTTCTCATCTACTACAAGGTGGTCGATGCTTCGGCGAGCATTGTCCAGGTGCAGAATTTTACCGGCGCTTCGGTCGGACTTGCTACTACAACCCTGAGGGCCGTTGTCGGTGACATACCTCTCGATGAGCTGTTGTCAAAGAGGGAGCAGATCAACACGATTCTCCGGACAAGGCTGGACGAAGTGACGGAGCGATGGGGAATCAAAGTGACCAACGTCGAGATCCGAGAGATCAGACCACCCAAAGACGTTCAGGATGCCATGGTCAAGCAAATGACCGCTGAACGGAGTAGGCGAGCGCTGGTCACAGAATCCGACGGTATCCGGGAGTCCTCCGTTCTCAAAGCCGAAGGAGCGAAAAACGCAGCCATCCTCCAAGCGGAAGGGCAAAGACAGTCCGCGATCCTGGTAGCCGAGGGCAACAAGCAATCCCAGATCCTCGTCGCAGACGGTTTAGCTCAAGCACTGGGTCTCATCAACGCATCCGCCAAGAACGCAGACGCAAGGACAATGGCCATCCAATACCTAGATGCATTGAAGAAAATAGGAGAGAGCCCCTCGACCAAGTACATCTTCCCAATGGAGTTTACAGGCCTAGTCTCACGACTGAAAGGCTTCGTTGAAGAGTCCTCCGAAGACAAGGCGCGGCCCGAGGAAGACCCATCACCCCATTAGTGATGGAAACTGGGAACTTCAACCATCGAACCAATCGACCCGACTTCAAGACAGCGTGTGCAAGTTTCATAAAGAGACGGTGCGGGGCATTCCTGCATGGCCGACGATGCCGAAAAGCCGCGTAAGCGGCGCTCTCTTGGCGGTTGGAAATTTATCGTTGCCATCATTCTGATTCTAGGGTACTCCGCCGCGGCGGCGTACGGAGTAATGAGCGACACGTCCATCCGCGGGCTTACGGTAAAAATGTTCAACGTTTCAAGATACTGCACGACCCAGTCATCATCCTTGAGGACGTTAAACTACAATGTCCGAGGCGCGATCTGGAGCGCTTCGTCAGTTCAGACCAGCCTAAGCCACATCACCTTCAGCCTATCCGTCGATGGCTTACTCATCGGAACAGCCACTCGGGGCGATACCTCCTTTGGACCCGGTCAAAGCGTACCCTTCAACCTGACACTTACTCACCCGACCCTCAACCCAACCATGCTTCCGCTGTCATCCAAGCTTGTTCTGTCGCTCGGTGCAACCGTTGCGGCCGGCCTCTACAGCGCAACTGAGGCAGCCTCCGACAGTACCACCCAGGCATTCACCAGTGCCGGATGCTGAAATCCGCTGAATCTCGCCGGTTTCCCGGAATCTACCAGTATCTTTCCCTAGCATTACGGGAGTATGCGAGCAGTCGCAAACTCTAGGATCTCGTCGGATCTTTCAGCTGGCCGGGCTGCAAACGCTACTTTTCATGCGATAAACAGACGTTTCTGAACCATGCGGAATGCTTTTCTTCTCATCGAATCAGCAAATAGCTATGCCGAAAACAGCGGGAATACCAAAGTCCATCCTCGCGGACATAAACAAACTGAAGACTAGACTGACATCGCTGGAGAAGAACCACAACTCTCTGATCAAGGACTTCAAGAGCGCGATAAAATCGCACTCCGAGATGCTCAAGAAACAACAAGGCACCATCGCCCAGCAAGAGACCACAATCGCACAGCTTGGCAAGAAATCCGTCAAGAAAGAGAAACGGAAACCCAGCGAATACAACCTCTTCCTGAAAGGGAAGATGACGCAAGGAATGAGCATGATCGACGCGGTCAAAGCCTGGAAGGAAAAAGACACATCATCGACCAGCTCTTCAACGCGACAGACAGGCCAAGACTGGCAATCACCGACACAACAATACTAACCATTCCAGCGTCATCAGGAGGTCTGATGCGAGGATGCACCAGTCCACTCTATCGACCAACCCATTTTTTGGAATCGAGATCCATCGGAGTTTTCCGCGACATCGAGACTACTATCCCATCTTCAATGAGAACTTCTGAGAAAGCAAAAGAAAGAATGGGGCCAGGATGCTCGAAGAAGAACAGTGAGTCATCCCAGGAGTTTTACGGCCTCTTCTCTAGGAACCGCGACCAGTGTCTCGGTGTTGAGATAGTCTCCCCAACGCATCAAAGCTTTCAGGGCGGCTCTTTCACTGGGCGCCTCTAGGGTGACAATGGCGTCGTATCTTCCTATTGTCCAGTAAGCGCTGATCACTTTGCCTCCTTCTCTTCTCAACTGATCCCAGAGTTTGTCTGCTTCCCGTATCGTTTCTGGAGTGGGTTTCTGCTTCCATTTTGCTAGGCTGATGAATATCGTAATCTATCACCTCCCGACATTGACTGACTTGCAATCCGACCTCGTCTTATCGAAATCCTGGATAGCATTCGACGAGGGGTGCAGGGTAGAATATTTGAAACCTTTCACGGCCCGCGACTTGAGAGCTAGCTTCCAGTTCATACTGAGCGGGGACTAAGCCACTGCTCGGCAGATGTGATAACTCGAGTCGTTCGACGAGATGAACGTGTTAAGCCTTCTGACACTTGTACTTGCCCTGGGACGATACTTGGCACTTATGCGAGGCAGTAGTGCTCCACGTATCTTAGAAAGCGATAACAATCGGCTCAGGTCTGCGAGATGGCGCATCCTTCTAGGGTGAAGAGTAAGATCGTTGGGGGCATCCCACACATGCCCTTCCAAGAGTTTACAGCCACCAGCGTGGAACACCTGCTCGCAGAACTGAAGAAGGCTAAGATTCCGGACGCACGAATTGAAGTGTCCACCTCCGAGGACGGCCGTCACTACGCTTGTTCGAAACCGCTGGTGAACGTCTTAGTGTATACATCACACAGTCTGGGTGAAGAGCAAGAATACAAAGATCTCTTGGCACTATACCAGTACTGTCCAGACTGCAAAAACGCGGTACGAGTCTTGTAGAGGTCGTCCGGTCGGTCATAGTGACTTC
>VBBD01000049.1 GCA_005882895.1 Candidatus Bathyarchaeota archaeon
CTCAAGGAAAGTTTGTCCTGCGACAAGTATCCCAAACACATCACAAGACCCTTCACGACTTGGAATTCGAACTAGAATATCTCGACTATCTCAAGCGCGCAGGTTTCCCATACAGTATACCATCCGCGATTGCAACTACGAAAGGTAGCTTATTCGAGACCGTTCATGGACACTACTACTGGCTCTACAAATTTCTCAAAGGATTCGTCGTTGGGAAACTCGACGAGCCGCATCTCGCGCAACTCGCGGAGATGATGGCAGCGTATCATCTGCTGATAGAACGATCAAACCTCAACAACGGAAAACCGGCTTCAGACTCGTACGACGGCGCTGCTACGTTGAAGGAGATTGAAGACTACAGGGCGCAAATTATGCAAGAAAGCAAGGTCAAGGTCAATCATCAGGAGAGAATTTTTCTCGAAGAGTCCGCAAGATTGGTCCCGATATTGCGGAGGTTCGGTGATATGCCCCACCAGGACGTCCGGCTATATCCGATTCACAGAGACCTCATCTCGGAAAATCTGATCTGGAAACAGGGCAAGCTAGCTGGTGTCATCGACTTTGAACACGTTAGTGAGTCAAACCATCCAATCATCAAAGACGTTGCTGTAACGATGCAATACTGCTGCAGAGACAGTAAGGTCATGCATCAAATGAACATAGATTCTGCAAGGCAGTTCCTCCTGTCATACACGGAATCTCATCCTTTGTCCCATGGGGAGATTGCATTGATTCCAGATCTGATGACCGCGGGCTTTTTGGAGGATTTCGTCTATGCATTCTCGATGGTGAGAAACGATCCGGATAGAGCTAAACGGTCAGAAGAGGACGGTTACGGGCCCCCTCTATTTTCAAAAGCCGCCCAGTGGAGTCATCGAAACCGGAAAAGGATCTCACAAGCGCTCTTGAAATAAAGGAATGATGATCGTGAAAATAGCAGTCATTTCTGACACCCATACAGACTCGATTGATAACCTACCCAAGCGAGTCTTGGATGAGCTATCAGGCGCGGATATGATCATTCACGCAGGGGATTTCACGGGCAAACGGCTCGTGGACGCGTTGCGCAAAGTCGGCCCCTTCAGAGGCGTCTACGGCAACATCGACGGGCCAGACGTGAGGAAGGAATTGCGAGAAATTGAGATCGTACAAGCTGGCGATTTCAAGATCGGCGTCAACCATCCAGCTGAGGGAGGCTCTCCCCACACCTTGGAGCAGAGGCTGCGGCCCAAGTTCACCGGGGTCCAAGCCATTATTCACGGACACAGCCATCAAACGAAGAACGATTTCCGAGACGGGATTCTCTGGTTCAACCCGGGCAGTGCCACAGGAACATTCCCGGCCAGGCAGAAAACCTACGGCATTCTAACAATCGACAAAGAGATTCATGGAGAAATTATTAGACTCTGAAGACCAGATATCAAGAGTTCTGATTCCGGATGAGAATAGAGGCCTCCGCGTCCAGTGATTTGTTTCAAACGAAAAAAAGTGGAGAAAGTATGGACACTACGGGCGGTTCTAGGAGCTTCAACAAGCGGGTCTCATAATGTCAACGGTGATGAGGCCCTGAGCCGCTGCGATATAGTGGTTGAAGCAAAGGCCGGTCGAGTCGCTCATAATGTAATCTTCGTAGTCATGCCCGCTGGCGACGACGTTGAACCCTGTCGTTAGACTTCGTACGAGGACAGCTTCCGAATGCACGTTGTCTGAGATCGTGGTTGAAAGGATCGGCACACCACTGACTGCACTTGTGACAGTACGGATGAAGGACTGGTCGACCGTCGCGGGTAGTATGAATCTCAGAGTGGCCTGGTTCGAGTTGGACGAGGCTACCGCTCCGGGGATCATGAACGCTGACGTCATCGCCACAGGATAGGAGTCTGAGACAGTAACCCTCCTCGTTCCTTGGGAACCCGTAGTTGAGGTCGAGGTCGTAATAGTCTCGGTGCCTTTGAGATTCTCGAGGAAATTGACCAGATCCAACTCCTGACGGTTTGTGAAGCTGAAACTCTGATCGATAGTCGTAGTGACGCGTCCGGCCGAGGCATCGACGAAGCCTGCGGTCTTGACCGACCGGCTTGCCCTGAAGCTGAAGAGCGCGCTGTGGTTAGTGATCGTCTGGGACAAGCTTTGAGCGGCTCCGGGACTAATCTGATTGGTTGTTAGCTGCCCGGAGATGGTTTGCAGAACCGGGTCCCGGTCGATCAGCAGATTGCCGTCGACCTGCCAGTAGACGCCGTTGTTGACTATCCCGAAACCCATAGTGTGAGGGTTTCCATCGGCTATTGTTCCGACGAACGGGGTAAGGTCTAGCAAGTAAGCGGGCTCGTTGAATGCCTCCACCGCTGGGATGGGCCGCCAGAGATACGGGTTTACGCCTCCGGTGAAGACGTAGGGAAACGGCCAGACTACTCCTGCAAGAGTGCCGTCAAGAA
The DNA here is from genome assembly GCA_005882895.1 of Candidatus Bathyarchaeota archaeon. Lineage (GTDB taxonomy): Archaea > Thermoproteota > Bathyarchaeia > 40CM-2-53-6 > 40CM-2-53-6 > 40CM-2-53-6. The sequence continues at coordinate 2,436 of VBBD01000049.1, forward strand.
AGACTTGGATTTCGCGAAAGGCGCCACCTCCACAGAGGCCATTCGCGTTAGCGTAATCATCGGGTTGGCTTCCGAACCAAAACTCATCGCAACTATTTCCTTTAGCCCACAATTCAAGATACGCTCGCACCGGGTTCGTGGGCAGGGTGACTGGCGTTGCGTTGACAGGTGCTCTGTGAAAGAGGAACAGCCAGCTACCGGAAAGCGGTACGATCATGTCAGGGTGTCGGGCTGCCGGGAAAGCGGGGCCTGTCTCATAGAAAGTCAGTGTAGCGTTGATGTAGATGATCCCTGTGTAAATCTTGGTGATCAAGTTCGGCACTTGAATAGCGTAGCTCTGAGCGCTCAGCAATAGCGGAGTGTATTCGCTCACATCCTTCTCGGTGTGCCAGGCGATTCCCGTAGGGGTAGGCTCTGGCGTGGTGCCCATGTAGACGATCGCATTGCCTATCCAGATGGTGGCCATTCGGTCGAATTGTCGGCCGCTAACGCTGCCCGAGAAATCTAGGACCACCATGGACCAAGGAGCTGGACAAGATATGGGTGGAGAGTAGGTTCCGGTGAACGGTGTGCTGTAGCCTGCGAAGGGAAACGGTTGGGTCCTGGCCAGGGTCACGACGCAGGACGGTGTTGTCGCTCTAGCGAGAGGGGGCGTGGCTGTTACCGGGTTTTGGTAATTGGTCTCAGTAGCGGAGACGGAATGGGGTGAGATCAGCGAGGCTGAGACTACCACTAGAAGGGCGGTAAGCGCGAAAAGTCGTATTCTCGTTTTTTCCAACCTCTCTATCTTGGGTATTTTTCTCATCACGCTCTTCTTCGGCACTCCACCGAAAGTGGCGAACTAGCACCAATATAGATCGGCTGCAGAAGATTCAGGGCGGCTAACCTGAAGGTTTTTCGAATTTAACAGTTTCTGGGAAAAGGGAAGCCTACGGATGCGCCTCGTTTCGCAACCTCCATATCCCGAACCCTCCCACGGTTTCCTCAGTTTCAACCGGATTGTACCATTTCTTCTTGGTCCCAACTAAGGCACGCAGTTTCCATCTCAACGATTTCGGAGTTGAGCTAATCGTGGACAGAATCTGATCCACCTTTGCGATTAGCTCGGATAATTCTTGCGGGGAAAGAACAGTCATCTTCTTGACGTATTCCTCTATCCCTCGAAGGTTGTTGCTTACGGTGTACCAGAAGCCCCAGTCTCTCGACAGTACGTGGGCCATTCGATCGGTACCAATGGTTTCTGGCTCTTCTTTCTCTGCTAGAGTGTGGGCCTTGAGCAGGAGTATCGTGTCGATGATGTCTTTCCTGCTGAATGAGATGATCTGGAGCTTCTCCAATAGAAGGTCGGCGAGAGGGATCGATGTTCGGTCGATTTCGAGCCGATTGCGGAAGTTGATCGGATGGTTCGCAGCCTTCAATTTGTCCCAGAAGACATCGATGTAGAACCATCCTTTGGGATGAAAGTAGATCTGCCTCTGACTTGCGGAAGTGGACATCGTCGAGGGACGCTTGGAATAGTCGAGTGACTCCATGACCCTCTTTACCCCCTCGCGAGATTTGTAGTAGGTGGCGAAGTCTATGTCACTATACTCTTGACCGGGCTCAGCGGACCTTCCCAGCCGATTTGCGAACTCTTCCTCGTTGAGGCTGTGAATCTTAATCGCAAGTCCGCCAAGCATTTTCAGGGCCACCTTCGCTTCTGAGGCGGCTTTGAGAATTGTTAGGGCTTCATCTATGAATACTTGAGTGGGAACCTTTCCACCCCACTCGGCGGGCATCTCGACTGGTCTCGTCGCAGCCATAGACCTATCGATCTATAGGATGACCACATGCTATCTTCTAAAGTGCAGGATTAGTTTTGGACACCTTCATGGGCTATTAAGCCCTCCACCCGGTTTGTCCGAGATTGTCGAGACTTTGGTTCCAAGAATCAGGTTCGAGGTCAACGGTCTTGTGAACGAGTTCTGTCACGTCTCGGTTCTCTACTCGGAATGCCTGCCACTCGAACTGTCATCGGGCATGCTTGGGAACAAAGTCTACACGTCTCGCAACTCTCAATTGAGACAGAATAGTATCCTTCGTGAGCTTCAGAAAGCACCCATATCTCCACGCTCCTGGTACGCCTTCGCCAGAGACCTGATGACGACTGGAGGCTTGGAAGAAGTTGTATCCGACTGGAAGGACCGCGAGCCGATGACCAATTTGTTTCTGAACATCCTGTCTCAAGGGTCAAACGGTTGGGAGGAAATATGGGGCGTAACCCGACCGAGGCTGGAGGAATACAAGCGGAGATTTGAATCCGTATGGAATCCGATAAGCGATTTAGTATTGTCCCGTCTATCCGAGCTCTCTAAGACGGAGTGGATGACCGATGAGATTCCCGTTCATTTTGCGGATTGTCTAAACGGGGGATTCGCTTGGCATGACAGCATAGCCTTCGCTGCTTTGCCCGATATTGAAGTCCAGAAGAAATTCTTAGCGCACGAACTCTCGGAGCTCATAACCCCCAGTCGGCTCGTAGAGCTGGAACTGAAGAGAGAAGGTTTGGACCCGGGCGTGACCCACACCGTTGTCGACATGCTTGCCTACTTCAGTGTAAAGGACTTCATAGAGAAACCCTCTCATCCCAACATCGAGAGAAAGGGAGTGATTCCCAACAAGAACTACTATCCGAAGGTCGAAGAACTGTATCAAATCTTCGAAGACTACTCGAAGAACCCTTCAGCATACGATGATTTCGGCTCACTTGTAAAGAAACTCGTTCAAAGATTGAAGTCGTAAGATCGCCAAGGACTTCAAACGCAAGGCCGCAGGAAGACCCTCGACCTAGGCTCATAAGTGACTGACTTCACAAGCTTGAACCCAAACTGTTATGTCCACGTTTGTTCAAGTCTAGAACCAAAGAAGATTTGTCCATGTCCAACACCTGTCCCAAGTGTGGATACGCAAATCTTCCTAACGCCAGATTTTGCGCGATCTGCGGAACACAACTAGTCGCCTCGCCCATACCCTACCAAGGTCCACAACAACCTCAGAATATCCCGCCAGCACAGTGGTACGGATCGCCCCAAGGATACTGGAATTCTGCCGAGTCTGCGAGGAAAACAAACATCGACAGGACGAAAACCGGGCTGCTACTTGTGATTGCGGGAATACTTCTCGGGCCTGTTCCGTATGCAATGTACGTCGGATTGATACTAGGCATAATTGGGGTCATATTCGTGATTATCGGTCGAAACCCTTTCGGCAACAGCCACTCCAACTACACCGTATTCTCCGTTGTAATCTATTGCGTAGGAATTGGAATCACTTTGGTCGTCGGGTTCCTGTTCGGGCTTTCCTTCGTTACAGCCACGTTGAGTGGGGGTGGCCAGACTGCCATTGACCAAGCATTAGTTTCAGCATTCAACGATCTGATAATCGGTGCTCTCGTGGGCGGTGCAGTTATCGGAATAGCCTACGTGATCTTCACCTACGCGTTACAGGACTCAATGGGCCGCGTCTTGCTCTACATTGCCTTCGCGACCCAACTGGCCGTCTCGGTTACGGTCGCTTACATTGTAAGCCCGCAGGTCGCAGGGGCAGTCACCCAATCATTTTCCAGTGGAACCTTCGACCCCTCTCCACTCAGTGCGCTTCAAGCCCAGCTACAATTTCTACGATTGTTAGGTCTCATTCCCGCGGCTATCTTCGCATTCGCTTACTACAGAGCATATTCTCGAATCGCAAAAGGAGAAGTTCCTGCAGCCGCAACTCCGCTGGCATCATTTACTCCCAGTTCAGGGAGCGGGTAGCAATACGGGAAGCTCGACTCCGAGCCCTGGCAATTAGTTGTTCGTCAGATCGTACCCACAGCAAGTGATGACTTTGAACAAGACGCATCCGTGGGAGCTAGCTTGGAGAGAAGGGAGATGGGAAGAGGCATCCCCACCGCTCCCAGAAGTTGTGGAGTTCGCCAATGACTTGAAACGCGAAGGTGCGAAGACAATTCTCGACCTAGGTTGCGGGGCCGGTCGTCATTCCGTACTTCTAGGCAAACAGGGATTTCAGGTAATAGCTCTCGACATTTCGGAAACGGCCCTCAAAACCCTTGACGGCCGTCTGAAAACTGCTTCGGTCGATACCGTAGCCCTTGTCAAGCACGAGATGCGGGATCTCCCGTTCATAGACGGCTACTTTGACGGTATCATCTGCACCAACGTCCTTCACCATGGAAAAATCTTTGAGATCAAACAAGTAGTTAGGGAGATTCGACGAGTGATGCGAAAAGAGGCCTCAGCGTTCATCGTGGCTCTGTCCACCTCGGATTTCAGAAAAGGTAACGGCAAGAAGTTGGAGCCCAACACTTACGTCTTCACAAAAGGCGAGGAACGGGGAATAATCCACCACTTCTTTCCTGGCTCAGAACTCAAATCATGTCTTAAAGGAACGAAGATCGTGTCATTCAAAGAAAGACTGATTCCTATCGAAGAAGGCGGAAACCGCGCCCATTTTCTAGTGAAACTGAAAAAGCCATAGCTCTCGTCGTCCGCTCAGCGGGTAGAGAGAACGCAACCAGACGAAGGCGTAGGCGAGAACTGGAGCTTCGTATTATTTCAGGGCGCTCAGAAACGAGCTCGTTGGCGTACCTAAGCCTGTCACGTCATCATACCCTGGTGTAGAGATGAGGCTTAACGTCTGGTTCATTGTTCGCAGACGATAGACTACTCCAGCGCTCGCGTCGATGCTGTTGCGGTAGTTTGCCCGCACCACTGCGACGGTTGAGGATGGACTGACTGTGTCCGTGAAGGCGGTTGAGCCTGCGAGACTGTAGAAGAGTGGGTTGGCAAACCCGTGGGTGTGTCCCGCAGCCTGGTCGGCTAGTGCCATGATTCCGGCGACCAGCGGAGATGATAAGCTTGTTCCTCCGATGCGGTATTCAGAGTACGCCACTGTGCCATTGGGGAAGGTCTGTGTTTCACCAATCAAGTATCCCGTGTTTGGATCGCCGACAGCAGATATGTCCGGTACGGCTCTACCGGTGCGTCCTTGAGCCTGGAAGACCGAGCTGGGCACTACTCCGACCTGGTAGGATGGTTCTGCGAATATGCGGCTTACTCCGCCTCCCGAACCGTACAACCATGAGCCCGGCGGAGTAGGAGACCATTTCGTGCCGGTCCATGAGGATGTGGTTGTTCCCCAAGCTGTCTCAAAGAGATAATTGTTCGTCGGGCCGACTGCGAGGCTTGTGCCTCCGACAGCGGTCACGAATGGGCTGGAGGCTGGCCAGTCAGTGGTGGCATAGCCCTGTACGAGTGACTCGTCGCTATTGTCGCCGGAGGAGAAGTAGATCCCTATGCCTTCGACCACTCCTTGCAGAATCGTGTCCTCCTGTGGCTTGATGTACCCGGCGGGCAGTATCTCGGTATTGAAGCCGTACGAATTGGTGACGATCGATGCAAGATGCCGGTCAACAACATGGTTCAGCGCAGCGTCAAGGTCCTGGAAATTGTTAGGCGCCCCAACGAAAACGATAGTCGCAGCAGGAGCCATCCCGTGAACAGCTTCCACATCAAGCGTCTCCTCACCATACCAGCCCTGCGGGTCCTGAAAGAGACCCTTCTCAGGGTGGTTATAGGTCCCAGGGGCGACGACTTGGACGAGCTGGTTTGCTGTCAGTGTTGGAAGCCCGCGATTCGTCGACCACTGATTAGTATCCTGGACGATTGTGGGTGCCGCGTAGGCATCGATTATCGCTACCGTTTGACCTGAACCATCATACCCAGAGATACCGTAGGCACCCTTGATCTGCTGGGGGGTGTATCCGCACGGCGCGAAGGGCAGAGTTCCCGGTCCATACGGATTCGTGAAACCTACAGCATGTAGCTGTCCCCAATACGATGAGCACGGGTGAGCACTAACGAAGGCAGGTGGCGGAGGCGCGTCTCCGATAGTGCTGTCCATGTGAACAAACTGTACGCTATCGTCGAGGCCTATGACCCCTGTGACGATGCTTGCTAGGGAGCTGGGAATAGTTACATCTGCGGACGGGGATCTGAGGCTTAGCGCACCAACGCTGTAGATTCCGAAGCTGGTACCGAAAGCGGATTGCGCCTGCGCGACGGTTCCCTCGGCTGACACATAATGATTGTTCATTGGGGTATACTCAACGGAGAAGCCTCGGCTCTTGAGCCAAGACTGGACCGCACCGACTTGTGATTGTGACGGAGCGAATTGCAAACGGAACTGTTGGGGTGTCAGATATTGACCATACGACGGGCTCTTGGGGTCAGAAACGGCCTGCGCGAGAGCCTCAACCGCTGACGGGTTGTTCCAACCAAGGTAGACGCGGAAACCAATGTCAGTAGTTGGGTCAGCAGCATTGATGTAGTTCTTGCTGTTCGCCCATGCAGGCGCGGTCCCCACGAGGGTTGAGCGACCGGAATTCGCCGCTTGAGCAAACAGGCCTCCAAATGAAAGGTTCAGCGAGACAATCAATCCCAAAACACTCAGAGCGAGGAGTATTCTCGACAATGACAAGCGAAGACATGAGCACCATGGAAATTATCTATTTAACAGTTGACAATCCGCAGCAACCCGCGTCATCCCCAAGACGCCTGAAGCTACATCCCTATTTTGTTCCGACAGGCAATTCGATGCTTTCATCGCTTTTCTAGTGACAGGGACCGAACAAGGCGCCCCATTTTCGACTAGGACGTGGAAGTCCTAGCCTTCGCGACCGTATACCTCTATTAAGGAGGATTGGATGTCCCTCACTTATCTGGTGCCTATAGATGCATCCGGTCATTCCTGTTCTCTTGTCTCTTCTGGCGAGCGCGACTGGCTCTGGTATGATTCTAGACCAGACCGCTTCGGCCCCTCCACCAGTTTTGACGCCTGCCCATCTTGTTGTGATAATGATGGAGAATGAGGGAATCAATCAGACCTACAACTGCGGCCCCAACTGCGCCTATATCACAAACCTCGCGAACCAGTATGGACTGGCCGAGAACTTATCCAGCGTCGCTCACAAAAGCCTCCCAGACTATCTTACATTTCTCAACGGGAGCAACTTCGCCTATCCAGGATCTGCTTTTGCAACAGATTGCAGCCCATCAAATTGCCGGGTGAATGGGACGAATATTCTGGACGAGATTACAGCCTCCGGGCGGACTTGGAGGGCTTACATGGAAGACTATGTCGGCGGTTGCCAATTCACCAACGTGGCAGGGCATCGCAGTGTCGAGTACGATGACATGCACAATCCTTTCCTCTACATGGCCGAAGCCCACTCCTCACCTGTCTACTGTGGGAACTTGGTAGACGCGAACCCGACGAGCACGGGCTACCTAGCCCTTCCCACCAAACTCCTCTCCGACCTCAACAACATGAGCAGTCCAGCCCCCAGCTTCATCTGGCTGACCCCGAACAATTGTGATAACGGTCATGATAATAACGCGACGGTCACCTTCTATGGCACGTTGAGCATCTGCCCCCTCTCGAATAACGTCCAGGAACAGAACAGCTACCTGAAAGCTCTCGTTCCAGCCATCCTCAACAGCACCACCTTCACGACCTCGGCGTCGCTCCTTTTCATTACTTGGGACGAGGGAGTTGCCTGCACTCCTACAAACGACCCGGTCTACCCTGAAACCTTTCCAGTCTGCATCGATCGTGTAACTACAATATTTGCAGGCTTCGATTCCCTGCTCCTTCATGTTTCGAACAAGGGCTATAGCCACTACGGATTCCTCCCCACGCTCGAAGAGGTCTGGGCACTTGCTCCCCTCGCAGGACAGGTTAACGGTCCAACGTTCGATGAGTTCCTTGCACCAATCGCGTCATCTTCTTTCGGCGGGGGTGGGGGCGGCCGCTTTCTATGTAAGTGAATCAGATCGATGAAGCTATTGTCTGAGTCTCGGAACCGGCCTAGATTCTTGAAGGTCGGTTGAAGACTGCTTCGATTGCCAACGTCGCTTCTTGTCAAGCATGAAGATGGGGGGAGTTTCCGTTCATAGACGGCCTCTTTGAGGGCTATAGAGAGGAGGTCTTGAGACTACCCGTTCCTTTGGAACCGTCGTAACGAGTGAGCCGCCATCATCTTCTCTTCGTTATCAACGATAGTCGAATCACTCTTTCGCGGCTCGACATCCCCTTCTGAACGGATTCTGAAAGTGACCCCTCGGGATTGAGGAGCAAAGCGATGTGGTTCAGCCTTAACCTCCTTCAGTATTCTTTCCAGGTTTTCAGTGAAGACCTAGATGTCACGATGCGAAGTCCCATGAGTATGCATGAATTCGAGGCCCTGGACTTGGAATTCTGTGCCGCAGAACCTGTGTGAAGCCTTTGTGACACTCGGGAGCTGGAGAATCCAGTCTTGGAGGGACTCGGTCAAAGAATACTCGTCCTAGGATTTGACTACTAGTTTTCCATCCTCCATGATTTTCTGACCGCCAATTGTTACTGTCGCTTTGGTCATAGAGGCCCACCATGTGCCGCTCGCGACATTCTTCCCCCCTTTTGCGCCGCT
>VBBD01000020.1:0-48773 GCA_005882895.1 Candidatus Bathyarchaeota archaeon
CGCGATGCATCGGAACTTGTCGCTGAGATGTTGGATGTGGTAGCGGTAGGTGAAGCTCCAACCTGGGCCTGGGTGTATGAAGAGCAGGAGGGGTGCGTCCCGTGGTCCCTCGTCTACGTAGTGGATGGAGTTTCCGTCGATTTCAACCCAGTTATCGTGAAACGGGTAGAGGTTGGAATCAACCCAGTCAGGACGACCAATGTTTTCTTGCACCTTGTGTCATTCCTTGTCCTGCAACTCGAACCCTGGATGGCACCTGGCCTCGCGAGCATAGTCGTCGATCGTGGAGTCTTTCGTAAGACTGTATCCCATTCGGAGGAAAGAAGATCGGACGCTGTGACTCTTCGAGATCGGGGCGGAATCGACCGACTCCTTATTTTTCGGCAGACTCGACTTTACAGCTCGCATGAACTTAGTGGAGTCGTCGTCAGATTTAGTGGTGCATTAGGTTGGACTTTCGATTAAGGGAGGCTTTCCCTTGCTTTGACCTTGGACTATTCGAGAGAAGGCAAAGAGCGGCTATGAGGAAGCGTATCCGAATTCGAGTGGTAGGAAAAAAAGGAGGGCCTAACTTTGTTAGTTAGGCTGTGCTGTTATGGGTCGAAGTGGTATTGGAGCGAGTAAGTTCCAGTGACGGTTGTTGGTCCTGTTACTGTGGGTTGGAAAGTTCCTTGGGCGTGTAGTCCTGAGAGGCCCGCGGTGCCTAGTTCGACGACGAATTGACCTGAGCCAGTTGCGCCGGTTCCGGTGCTGCTGCCGGTGATGACCGCGGTTCCTGACATGCCGTTGACGCTTCCGGTGAAGGTTCCTGAATCGTGGGCATTGAATGTACCGTCAGGGTGGATTATTTCCACACCTTCTGCGATACGCGTTCCGGTGAGGAAGCCTGAGAGTGTCTGCGTCTCAATGGCAGTGATGATGGTGTTGCCGTCAGCCTGGCTGATGCCGGTAATGGTAACGGTTGCTGTGAAACTTCCGGTCGCAGATGCGGAAGTGGATGCGTTTGCCATGGGAACGAGAAGGATCAGAGAGAGCAGCGGGAGCAAGAGTTTCAGAGTTTTTGCTGTGAGTAGCTCTAGGACGAACGTATTGTTGTTCATGGCGTTGTTTCTGCTTGGATCGGATTTAGTCGTACGTTAGGTGCGACTTTCGATTTAGGGAAACTTATAGCTCGCGAACAAGCTCTGGACTAAGTGTGGACTCGAAGGACTTCCAACTCCTGGTCGCGCTGCACCAGAACGCTCGACAGAGTCTTCTCTCACTCGGACGGCGCGTGTCACTATCGGCTCCGGCTGTTCGGGAACGGCTGAGACGCCTGCATAATACTGGTGTCCTTTTGGGATACGGTCTCTGGGTAGACCCAATTGTCTTCGGTCGTCAAGAAGTCTTGGTGTTCTTCGAACGTGACCGGACTCGCGAACAAGTGATCAGGGCTTTGAAGGCGCCGGACGTGAGTTACATAGGCTGGAAACTGGACGGAGGCTTGACTGTTGGAGTCTGGTCCGATAATATTGGCCGCTCCACAAGAGAACTCAGCCTAGCCCTAGGAGAGAAGCCATCGGGACACGCTGTCACCGGAACCGGCGACCTCCAACCGCTCTCCATCCTCGACTTTATGGTGGTTGATGCCCTTATTGACAATCCGAAGATTCCGTTCAAAGAACTCGTCGAGTCGACGGGGCTTAGTCCGAAGACTGTCCGCAAACACCTCGACTCGCTGAGCAGATCAGAAACGATAGTGATCATGCCGAGACTGGGCGCAGGCTCCAGTCCGGGCGAACTAGTGTACAACCTTGCCGTGGCTGGCAAAGCATCGATGAGCGAGATCCGCAAGGTTCTAGAGGATGCGTTACTGGTTCACGAGACCCGGAATCCCCCGATGAAATACTTGCTCTGCCGAAGCATAGACCTCGGGGACGTCAATTCCAAGACCCGTGCACTGAACCGATTGCAAGGCATCGAGTCCGCCGCTGTTACGCTGAACAGGGAGCTTGTGTTCGCGAATGAGTTCATTCACTCACTCGTGCAGGAACGAATCGAGAAGTTGGAGAAAATACGAGTGTCTCAAACAGTGTTCGCGTAGAGCCCAAATCTCGAATGGACTAACATGATTATTCTAGTCAAGCCCAGAGTATGAAGGTATGACGTTCTTCGCGAATTCCTTGAGGTTGCCAAGGTAGCCGGCGCGTTGTAGAGGCGCTATGTAGTATAGGGACCCGTCTTTTGCCGCCTTTTCCACATCCTGCTCGACGGCTTTCAGGTCGAACTTTTGGTTCCGGTTGGCGACGGACCCGGCTGCGAACGCTATCTTGTCCTCGCGATGGAACCGCCGCGCCTCCTGCTTGACAATCACCCGTGCTTTCTCTGTGGGAATCTGAACCCAGGGCGGGATGTGGCAGATGTCAGCGTACTGGCCTGCGAGCCTTAGCATTTTGGGGCCGACGCCTCCGAACATGAGGGGCGGGTGGGGTTTCTGAACGGGTTTAGGATCTAGAATCGCGGCTTTCGCATGGTAGTATTTTCCTTTGAAGTCGACCTGGGGTTTCTCCCAGAGCTGGAGGACCAGCTCCACGCCTTCCTGTGTTTTTTCGACTCGTGTCTTCGGATTGTCCCATGTGCTGTAGCCTTCGAATTCTGTTTGGGACCATCCAGCCCCTACGCCGAGGACTGCCCGTCCGGATGATAGCACATCCATGGTTGCTACCATCTTGGCCAACATTGCTGGAGGCCGGAAGGGAATTGGGGTTACGATGGTTCCAAGCTTGATCTTCTGGGTCTTGGCCGCGAGATAGGTGAGGGCGATCCAGCTCTCCACGGTCGAGTCTTTCTGGGGTTGTCCGAATGCTTCGGCCCACATGTAGTGGTCTGGGATGACCGCGCCCCAGAATCCTAACTTGTCTGCGAGCTGAACAGCCTGATCGGTCAGGCTCCAGCCATTGTACCAGTTTCCGAGACCTGAAAGAATGAATCTCAAAATTCAACCCTCACATCTTATGGCTATCGCTATTTATTTCAGCTTGGAAGGTTCTCCTTCACTGTGATGAAACTCGTATTCATCTATGGACCCCCAGCCTCAGGTAAGCTGACCGTTGGGACTGAGTTGGCGAAACTGACAGGTTTCAAGCTTTTTCACAATCATGTCTCGATCCAGTTTGTCCAGTCTATTTTCGAGTTTGGAACAAAGACCTTCTGGCGCCTCACCGACAAGTATCGAATGGAAATGTTAGAGGCGGCTGCAAAAGAAGGAATCGACACAATTTTCACCTTTGTCTACAGCAAGGACGATGAAGACGACCAGTTTGTGAAGCAAGTGGTCCAGCATGTCCGCTCGCGCGGAGGGCAAGTGCTCTTCGTGAGGCTCTATTGCGAGCGGGAAGAATTGGTCAAGCGTGTGAAGAGGAGTCAGAGGAAGAGGATGGGAAAAGTCAGTACAGTGAAGATGCTGAGCGACCTGTTTCGGAAGTATGACCTCAACTCAGAAATCCCGTTTCGTAAGAGCTTGAGCATCGACACCACGAAACGGTCTCCAAGAAATGTTGCAAAATTGATAGCACGCCAGTACAGTCTTCCCGAGTCTAAGGAATTCCTTAGACGCTGAGGAGCCAATCCCCCTGACCGTACTGATTCGGGCTTCAGGCTAGGTTTTCAGTTCCCGCAACAACTGTTTTGCAATCGTCAGTCTCTGAATATCGTTGGTGCCTTCGTAGGTCTTGATGATCTGCGAGTCTCGCAGGAATCGCTCCACCGGATATTCCGTCGCGACACCGTAACCACCGTGAATCATCATTGCGAGCAACGACAGTTTTTCTGCCGCTTCCGTTGATGTGACCTTCGCGATCGAGGATGCCTTCACGAAATCCTTTCCCTGATCTTTCAGGGACGCGGCCCAGTAGGTCAACAGTCGCGCTGTATGCAACCCCATAGCCATATCCGCAAGCTTGTACTGCACCTGTTGAAACTCGATCAATGGCTTCTCAAAACTGGTCCGAGTCTGCGCGTAGCTTACAGCGGCCTCGTATGCAGCCTGGCAGATCCCGACCCCCTGTGCTGCTACGTCAATCCGGCCGCGGTCGTAAGTCTTTACTCCAACATAGAAGCCATCACCCTCCTTCCCTAGCAAATTGTCCTTGGGAACTTTCACATGGTCAAGGACTAGCTCAGATGGTTGTGAGCCACGTAATCCTGTGGTCTCGATCTTGCTGGCTACCTGAAATCCTTCGGTTCCTCGTTCGACTAGAAACGCGCTGAGACCCTTGTGTCTCTCCTGTTTGCTCGGGGACGGGCTCGTCCTAGCAAAGACGAGATACAGATCGGCTATCTCTCCGTTTGTGATGAACGTCTTTCGGCCAGATATCTCCCAGTGTGTCCCGTGGAGTTTCGCTGTAGACTTGATCCCCGCAACGTCGGATCCAGCGCCAGGCTCGGTCATAGCATGTGCCCCGATCTTCTCGCCCGCGACCATCGGGATGAGGTAGCGTTTCTTCTGCTCCTCCGTCCCCCACTCGTTCAACGGCTCAGAAACGAGATGGCTCGCCACGAACACAGTCGAGCACGCAGCTGAGACACGGGCCAATTCCTCGAGCGCGATAACCATCGAAAGGAGATCGGCACCGAGTCCGCCGTACTCCTCTTTGTAAGTAATCGCTGTCACGCCGAGCTTCGCAATCTGGTTCAACAGGTCGCGTGGAATGTGGTTCTTGTGATCAATCTCTGCAGCTATCGGCCGGATCTGTTTCTCGGCAAAATCGCGAATGGTATGCCGGAGGGTCTCGTGTTCCGGTGTCAACTTGACCTCGTAGTCGGCCGAACGTGGAAGAATTGTACTCGTCAATGCGAACAGATGCTCAGAGCGTTTAGCAGCCTATCGTTCCTTTAAACTTTGAATCAGATAGGTTTACGATTCCACGATCTGGGATCGCCGAAATGCGAACCAGCTGAGAAGCAACAGCCCTGCGACGTAGACTAGAGAGACCCAGAGATCTCTGAACGCAACATTTGCGAAGGTGTCGGATGCGAGCAGGGTCGTGGTTGGGTTTCCAGATGCGCGGAACTGGAAGCCACAGAAGTTCAAGACCTGTCCCGGGTTCAGGACCCAGCGCATAAGCATCGAGGCGAGACCATCTGTCCCCGTGCTGAAGGTTTGGCCTCCGCCTCGTTCCAAGCCTGCGCACGCCGCAGTCGTCCCTGTCGCACCCATTCCTGGTGCATAGAACAGTACAGTTGACGCTCCCAGTTGCGCCGCGATGAGGGTCCCGCCTATCAAGAGTCCGATGTAGAAGCCGAAGGAGCCGAGGGCTGCTAGAACAGAGTTCTTCGATAGCGTGCCCAGCGTTAGGGCGACGGAAGCCCAGACCATGCTTCCGATGGTGAGCCCCAGAATTCCCAGGGGAACGAGGTTCAGGTTGTCTTGGGGGCCATAGATCAAAGTGCCTCCGATCGCTATGTAGCCAACGAGAAACGAGTAGGCCGCAAGGAGCGTTATCACGGACGCGACGATTTTAGCTGCAAAGACAAGGGTCTTCGATACGGGTTTCGTCAGCAGAGGAACTATCGTCCCTGACTCAAACTCGCCCGAGACGGTGTTCATGGTCGTTGCGACACCAACGAGGAAGAGGAAGATTCCCGTCAAGGCCTCGATTCCGGCGAAGACGAATGTAGAGTTCGCCTGAAGGGCTTGGGGCGGGTTTGCAATGGCGTCGGCTATCGGGGTGAAAGCGAGCTGAACGGTCGCGATGGCGAATATGATGATGAATATGGTGATGATCTTCTTCTTTCGAATATTCCATAGGAATTCGTAGTAGAGAAGGGCAATGAAGGCGGCTAGGGTCCCGGCTCGTTTTTTCTGTGCCACCTAGGCCATTCCCTCCTTTCCGACCAGGCTGAGGAACGCGTCTTCTAGTCCTCCTCCTTCCTCTTGCATCTTTACAATGACTCCTCCCGCTGATGTTACCGCACGCGAGACCTCTGCTCGTACGTCCTCACGGGTGTCCAAGTGGAGCGTGTAGGTGTTCATGTTAGCTTCAACGGTCGCGAACTTCATCGTCTTCAAGGCGGCAAGGACCCCGTCAACTGGTTTCTCTAGTTCTATGACGATTCTGCGGCGCGCCATCACCTTGCTGGAGATGTCTTCTAACGTTCCCGAGTAGCGCATGACGCCGAGATGGATCACGGTCACGTGGTCGCAAACCTGCTGGACCTCTGCAAGGAGGTGTGACGAGAAGAAGACTGTTGTCCCGGACTTGACGATGTCCTTGACCATGTTCCTGACCTCGACCATTCCTACAGGGTCGAGACCTATGCTCGGCTCGTCCAGGATAACTAGTTCAGGGTCGCTGATCAGCGCCTGGGCGATCCCGATGCGTTGCTGCATACCCTTGCTGTACTTTCCAATCCTGTCTTTGCCACGGCCTTCGAGCCCTACCATCTTGATTAGCTCCGTTATCCTCCCCTGCCTCTCCGTCTTCGACATTCCATACATGCGCCCGTAGACATCGAGCAACTCCTCTCCCGAGAGGTGCTTTGGAAACCGGGGTAGTTCCGGCATGTAGCCAATTTTGCGACGAACCCTCGGGTTGTCCCCGCTGACCCCCTGGCCAAGAATACTGAGACTCCCAGTCGTGGGCCTAAGGAGGCCGACCATCATCTTGATCGTGGTTGACTTGCCTGCCCCGTTCGGGCCGAGAAAACCGTGAACCTGCTTAGAGGCGACGGTGAGGTTCAGCCGGTCGACCGCAAGCCTGTCACCATACTTCTTCGAGAGGTCGTGAGTCTCGATGGCGCGATCTTCAGGCAACGCTCATCACACTTGGTGCCGGTCACGCCGACGACTCGGGCTATTTAGTGGTTTTACTAGTCGGTCGCCGGGATTCTCCCGAAATAGGTGTGGCTTTCAATAATGGGGCGGGTGGGATTTGAACCCACGATCACTGGTGCCCGAGACCAGTATGTTCTCGAACCGGTAGCTGCCTACCGGCCCTCTTAGACCAAGCTGTCCCCACTGGTGGGTGGTCTGGACCACCGCCCCTGCCGCGTGCCTCGATTCAATGATTCAAAATGCTTTGGTTCGGCTGCAAACGGAACCAAGCGCGCTCGAGCATGTTACACTACGACCTTTACGAACGGATGTGAGGAACGCCTGAGTTATCCGCATTCGTGGACTTGGAGTAACTGGGCGTATTTGATTTGATGAACTTTCTTGGCAGGATATCGCGTTATTTGGCTTGCTTATGGTCGGATGGGGTTTTCTTGTGTCCGTTAAAGTATGTTCGAACCAACTTTTCGAAGAAGATGCTGAATCCGCCGGTTCTGCCATAGTAGACCTTGTCAACTTCCTGTCTAACCAGCTGTTCCGCTTCGGACGATAGAGAGATCATTACTTTGCCCATGGTATCTCTAGACTACTGGAGATAGCTCTGGGCCGTTTTATGCTTATCCCCTGCGGCCGCATCTTATCGGCAAAGAATAAGAGCCAGAAAACACCGATTTGACGCAGCTAAACACGGCTTGCGAAGAAGGGCCGGAGCAATAGCAAGCCTAAGACAAAGCTCTTAGATTGGCCCCAGATTTTCTCAGAACCTTGCCACGATACCCCTTGGACTTCACGCCAGACCTACGTCGGTTGACGCCCTGGCCAACGATGAAGGACAGTCTTTGGAGGCAACCCTATCTTATCGAACTCACATATGCCGATAACTTCCACCTGGTAGAAGATTCCATTCGTGGCCGAAATCTCAAGATTCTGGAAGTTGGTTGCGGGACCGGTTTCATGAGTCTAGAGCTGGCTCGGATGGGCCATGACGTTGTCGGGATAGACTCAAATCAGAAGATCATCCGCATAGCCAGGCGGACCATGGAAACCGACCCTTACAGTAAAACTCGTGGCTGTCTACGATACGAAGTAGCGGACTTCAACAAATGGTCCGACATTCCAGGAACATTTGATGTTGTTCTCTTTAGCCGCGTCCTCCATGACCTTCCTCACCCCAAGAATATCTTGTTTAGAGCTTGCCGCTTGTTGAAAAATGGAGGAAGAGTAGTCTGTCTAGAGTATGCGTATGATAGAATAGACAGGAGAGGTGCGACGTGGCTCTATCAAATCCGACGAGCACTAGAACTAACAGGCTGGTATTCGTCGCATCTTCCCGAGAATCCGAGAGAAGGTGTTGACTGCATTATGAAAGAGAACCTGTATGGAAGGAAGGAGCATATCAACAAGTTTGAGGAGATGAAGCATCCCCTCGAACAACTCTTCCGTAAAGAACACCTCTCCTGGCACTGCTACCATTGCTGGGATATACTCAGAGATATGAGGGTCCCTGATCGGAAGAGGGAGAAGGCACTTGCGAGTTTGTTCAAAAGAATGGAACGACTCTTGATAGATTCCGGAGAGATTCAACCGGTATTGTTTCGCTTCGTGGGAACCAAAGCTTCAGCGTAGACTCTTTGCCATTACTTCTCTACTGATGTGGTCCTCTAGGCGAGTTTCTGAAGGAGTCTAGCCACTGCCGTGACCGCGACTACGGCTCCAACGGCGAGACCTAACTGATCATTGAGAGCCAGAGACAGGATTGCCGTGATGCTTCCGGCCATGAAGTCTCGGAAGAGTCCCTTGCTCTTGTCAGAGGTGTCGAGAACGTCGGAGCCGAGAACGAGTAGGAGGATCAGGAAGTATACGGGTTCTTGGCTAATGGCGTTAGCGATGACGAAGCTGGCTATGCAGGCCGCTGACTCCGCGACCGGCCGGAGGGTTGGTCGTAGTTCAGCCAGCTTGTACGACAGATCGCTCATGTAGTATGGCCGCTATAGGGGGATAGAAAAGGCGACCCGACTTTTTCTACTGCGTCCCAGTCCAGTAATAAAAATGTCAATCTCGCCCAGGGTGGGACCGGACCCCAGAACGACTGTGGAAGGAAAGATTGGCAAAGTGACAAGTACGAACCATAACTGTTCTCTGGCATCTTGGCAGCCATCAGAATCCACAAAGCGATGCCGAATGCTCCGGGAATGGACCAGTCTGAGATTGACATGTTTCTGGCCAGCAGCAAGACACCACTCCGACTCGGAACCACTAACTCGAAGGGCGAACCCAACATACACCCAGTATGGTACCACTACATGACAAACAAGCTCTACCTCATGAGCTACAAAGACGCGGTGAAAGTCCGGAACCTGAAACATAACAAAACGGTCTACTTTTCGGTCGATACCGACGCGATGCCCAACAGGGGAGTAAAAGGAAGAGGCACCGCTATCATAGTCAAGGACACAGGGAAAGCATTGTCGCTATCGGAGAAGATTGTAGCGAAATATCTGGGCGATCTCAACAGTAGCATGGCGAAGAACATGGTAGACGAGGTAAGGAAGGGCTCGGAAGTTCTGGTTGAGATAACTCCGCACTACTTCTCGACTTGGGATTACACCAAATCGAAATTCTAGCCGGCAGATCTTGTAACCGTGAAGGCCGGCTTACACGATTTCTATGAGGTCTAGAGCGGGATATCCCTTGTCGAAGTTGAACGTTGCCCCATGAATATGCGTGAAAGGTTTCACGCCGTAGATCAGAAGATGACCGTTCCAGCTTTGCACCTTTACGTGGTAGTCAGCTTGTCTTAGAAACTCATCACGAACCTTTGTGGGACGCGATGATATGCCAATGCTGAAGGCTCCTTCGTCCCGCAGGCCTTCTCCTATCTCTGTAAAGCCTGGAAGCGTCAGCTCTTCCCCGTAGACCTGCACGAGCTTGTCAAAGTTCATAGTTAACATCATCTCAGTTGACGTCTCTTTCAAGGCGTTCCATGTTCTGTAGAACTCTGCGAGATCGCTCATTAGCTGGCCCCTCAACTTCAGTCGCCAAGGTTTCGAAGGTAGCTGCGAGTTGAATTCGATTATCCGAACTCTCTCTCCCAGGGCTTTGTCGCCTATGTATGGTCTCAGCGCCTCAGCGGACGATTCCGAGCTGAAGGTCCCAGTTGAAATGCTGAAGCACGCCCCGCCCTGGCTAACGAAATTAGACCGGATCATGTTGATCAACAACCTCAACGATTGCGGAGAAACATTGCTCTCAGTGTCGATCATGAAGAAGGAGCCTCTCCGGACTCCGCCTCCCAATATCTGGTCGAGTTCCCTACTCCCCGTGGAGAAGTGGGTTTCCGTGTGCGGAACTTTCTCTGGACTTCTCACTATTGAAGGTGGGCCGTTTTCGTATTCCTCATCCAAGAAAGTGAACCTTCCCGCTTCCAGAGAGAATGGAAAGTGTTGGCTCTGGACTCTGAATCCTCTAAACTTGTCGATTCCGAGAGACCTGATTCTCCTTCCATCTAGCTCGTTCTGTTCGAGGGTTACGACTCCGTCGACTAGGTAGCCGAGGTTGTCGGCTCGTTCGGCCTCACTGACAAGAATCACGCTCACTTTTGTCTGATCTAGTTCTGACATGACGGCCGACTCGAGCATTTTTCGTCCTTCGGGCGTAGCGTTTCTCAACGCTCCCTCCCAGCTGTCTACGACGAGGATGGATTTCTGTTTTGCCTGTTTCAACCGTACGATCTTCGAGAAGACGCTGTCGGTGTCGGAGCCTCGGAGGTCGTGGAATTCGTCGTTCCAGTCTGCCTTCGAGGACCTTCCGGACATTGAATCGATGACCTCATCGATCCAGGGAAATTGGATCCGCAATTTGACTGGTGAGACTCTGCTGGACGCGTAGACCCGATGCGAGTCCCCAATAGCGTTCAGTATCTCAAACGCGAGAGTGGTCTTTCCAGTCCCGGGTGCTCCTTGGATGAGCAGGACGTTTCCTGGAACTTCGAGAAACTCCAAGAACATGTTCATCATAGGGGACGATGTCGCACGGACTACAGAAGATTCGAGAGCTTCATTATCGGGTTTCGTCCCTGAGGCTATCAAATTATTTCATCATATATTGAGAGGCAGCGTGAAAGATTTCAAGAATTTGTCTCCTTTGCCGTGTTCTGGCGGGAACCGATGCGATATTGTTATGTCACGTTGACTCTCCACACATAGACAATTAGAAGCACAAGAATCCGGCGTCTTTTCCAGACGAAGGCTTGGAACGCTCTGGTAAACGTCGGACTCGATAGGAAAAGTGGAAGACTAGAGAGAGAAGGAATCGAACCTGATATTGAAGAAGAGCTTCACTGTCTTTGGAGTCGTGCTCGTCCTCTCAGGGTTCTATGCACTCGCAACAATCACGAGCTTAGTCCGAGCTTACATGGCCAAACCCGACGCACAGAACGGGGGGATAGTGATTCTATCCCGGTTCGTGCATATCAGCTACACTGCGGCTCTAGGTATTGCCAGCGCAGCTGGCCTCATGATCCTGGATGGAGTCTTCGTCATCTTCATCGGAACTCGAAAACCAACCCCAGTATCGACCACCTTGCGACCTTAGCCCTTGGACCACCTCACATCTATCGTCTACGGGCCCTTGAACAGTTGCGTGATATTGGCTTGTAGCGACGACTGAAGTCGGTCAGAACCTAGTCTTCAAAGCCTAGAAGTTACCTGTACTGGCTGGGTAAGTGTGCCGAAACTCAAGTACAGCAAAGACTACCTTAAGCGTTTGACGAAACCTATTCCGAAGAAAGACCCGAACATGCGGGCGGCAGCGTCGATCGAGACTCTATCAGAACCGCGGCATCCCAGAGGATTCCACCAGTACTGCACGAATTGCGGGAGAGATCAGCTTTTCAGCGTGGACACGTTAGGCTGGAAGACTTGCACTGTCTGCCGCGTTACCGCACCAGATAGAAGCCAGAGCCCAATCTGAAGATAGCAGTTCTTGACCATATCAATATTCTAGGTAAACCTCAGGTTATGACTGAACGCGAGCTCAGTGGCGTCCAAACACGATTCAAGTACAATTTTTTAAACAGGGTGAGGGAAGAAAGACCCTGATTCTTTTTGCAGCGATCCTACGAACGTTTCAGTTCGGATGTTCTGGATGCTGCTTCTGCCCCGGTTAGGCTTCAGATTCTCAAGCTCCTAGTTTCCAAGGGCCCTCTCCCCTATACTGAGATAATGTACGAGGCAAAGCTGGACCCTGTACGGGATGCCGGAAAGTTCGTCTATCACCTCAAAACCCTTCGCAAAGCCGGTCTAGTCGCGATCGAAAAAGGTACGAAAAAGTACAGCATAACCGACCTTGGAAAGATTCTGGTCGAGTTCTCACGGGACCTTGAGGAGTGGATTGCGGTCAAGAGAGGGCGCCTCTTCGTTCGAACCTCCAAAATGACGATAGAGGAGTTTGACCGGACCAGAATTGCTTCATCACTTGTCACTGAGGCCGGTATGCCTCAGAGCCTAGCTGATGAGATTGCGTCTGAAGCCGAAGAGAGACTCCTCCGGTTTGGGACTACCTACCTCACCGCGCCCCTAGTACGCGAGCTTGTCAATACCATCCTCGTCGAGAGAAAACTCGAAGAGTACCGCCACAAACTAACCCGCCTTGGACTCCCCGTCAACGACGTGACAGTCCTCCTACGGGAGGCAGGACAGAAACACCTCGACTCGGCTTGGGTTCAATCCTCCGCGGGCGCAGCCGTAACCGAAGAGTACGTCCTGCTCAACATTCTTCCAAGACCTCTGGTCGATGCACATTTCTCGGGACAAATACACCTAGAGGATGCCGAGTCCTGGATCCTCAAACCTAGCGTCTTCTCACATGACCCACGCCCGTTCCTCCGAAAAGGATTGCCCGGATCTCCACCCCCAATCTCTTTCGAGAGTGCACTAGGAACACTGCTGCGACTAGCCAGAGTAACTGAAGGACAGGTATCTGGGGAGCAAATATTCGACCACATCAACATACTTCTGGCGCCATTCATCAAAGGCGTCCCAAGTCAAAGAGTCCAGGACGCGGTCCAAGTCTTTCTCTCGCAACTAAACTGGGAGGGTTTCTCAAACACTCTTCCTTTCCGATCGGCCATAGGCCTCGACCGAACCATCCCCGATGTCCTCGAACAGTCTGATGCGATTGGTCCCAACGGGAAGAAAGAGGGCAGGTACGGGGACTGTGCCCATGAAGCTGAAGAGCTGCTCCGTACGGTGATCGATGCAGCTCAAGAAATTGCTCGGGACAATCCACTTGTCAATCCTTCGATTACTCTGAGACTCAATCGCGACAAACTCTCTGAGACCGACGGACTTCTCTCAATGACCCACGAAACCTCTCTGAGATACTCTATCATGAATTATCTCATACAAAATCCTGGGGAAACCTACACCGTTTCCTCGGACGGGTGCATATTCGTTGCCGATAGCATGGGCAATGTCGCAAGGGGAGCGCTGGTGGGAACGGTCCAAATCAATCTGCCAAGAATAGCCTATGAATCAACAGGGAAAGACGACCGTTTTCTCCAAGGGGTTACGAACGCGGTAGACGAGGCGGTTAGGGCTTTGGAGATTCGCGGCCAAGCCATTCAGGAACGAATGAAGGAGGGACTTTTGCCTTTGCTTTCATGGCAGACGGATGGGAGCGCGTATTATGGGTCCCAGTCGATGGGAGAGATAAGCCTCCTGGGACTAAACGAGGCAGTAAAGCATCATATGAAGAAAGATGTGGACGCCAAAGATTCTCTTGTTTTTGTCAAGAAGATCATCGAGGCGGCGAGACGTGCCATATCTGAAAGTGACTCGCGTAAGCTTAGAATTCGGGTTGGGCTTCATCCGTCTCCTGAGGCATCATCGCGGCTCGCGAGTATCGACGCTGAAAAATACGGTTTCTCCACTATCGTATATCAAGGGTCCAAACGATATC
Source organism: Candidatus Bathyarchaeota archaeon (assembly GCA_005882895.1). GTDB lineage: Archaea > Thermoproteota > Bathyarchaeia > 40CM-2-53-6 > 40CM-2-53-6 > 40CM-2-53-6. The sequence goes on from VBBD01000020.1 coordinate 13,772, forward strand.
CCTACTACACTGACGTTCCCGTGATCCCGCTCACACAGAAAATTCCGTTCACTTCGCGCGCATCTCTCGAGGGAGAGGTTCAAAGATTCCTCGACGGAGGATCAATCCTCCCGCTCCTGATAGGAGACAAAACAGAGACCGGAGGTTTGACGAAAGCATCCCAACTGCTCGCAGAATCGGGAATCAAACACTTCACGTTTTCCAAGATATTGTCCCGATGCCAATCCTGTTATCACGTCGATACAGGCGTCCGTGCAAAATGCTCGAAATGCAATTCAGACAAGCTCACAACTATTGCAAAGTATGCTGGTAGACTGACCCCCCTCGACCTATGGACCGAGTCGAGGAGGAGAGATTTGGATAGAATCGCAGCCTATGATCTAGCGTAGACGAACCGAGCCCCCCGGCAACTCACCATTGAGTGATGGAGGGTGCATGTGGCTGGACGAGAACTCAATTGAGTTTATCTCTCTGAATGTTTGAGCAAGGGGGCTGGGAATGCGCTGGCTTTGACAGAAATCCGAGTTGATTCGAAGAAGCCTTTCAGAATAGGTCTCCTGACGGGCATTCTGGCCAAAATCGCCGAAGGGCTAGACGGCCCCAAAGACCAAGCCTAGTAGTCCCATCCTCAGCACCACGCCGTTCCCGACCTGGGGAAAATATTTCGCGTGGCTCGTCGAGTCGACACTAGAGTCTATCTCGTCAACCCTAGGCAACGGATGCATGACAATCGAGCTTTTCTTTGCGCGTGCCAGCTCGTCAGAGGTCAACCTGTAAGACCCTTTGACCTTCTCGTACTCGGCTAGATCTCCAAATCGCTCCTTCTGGACCCGCGTCATGTAGATCACGTCCAATTCTTTCAGATGCTGTTGAAGCGATGTTGTTTCTTCGACGTCTATCTTCTTCGAGACCTCTTCCAGGACCTCTTTCCTCATCTTTAGTATCTCTGGAGAGATGAGGACTAATCTCACCTTGTATTTCGCGAGCGCATAGGCGAGCGAGTGTACTGTCCGGCCGTACCGGAGATCCCCGATGAGTCCTATTGTAATGCCGTCAATGGCTCCAAGCTCTTTCTTGATCGTGTAGAGATCGAGCAACGCCTGCGTTGGATGCTCCTCCGCGCCCGATCCAGCGTTAACCACTGGGACCCTTGAGAACTCCGCGGCCATTCTTGCCGCCCCCTCTAGAGGATGCCTAACCACCAACACGTCAGCATAGTTTTCGACAACCCGCACGGTATCTGCGAGGTTCTCACCTTTCTCAACAGACGTCCCCTTTGTCTCTGCAAATCCGAGAGCCGTCCCGCCAAGCCTCGTCATCGCGGACTCGAAGCTCAATTTTGTACGGGTGCTCGGCTCGTAGAATAGAGTCGCCATTATCCTTCCATGAAGCATATCGGACCCAGTCTTCGCCAGAGGCTCCATGACCTGTGCCATGTCGAGAATCTGGTCGATCTCCGATCGGGAGAGGTCGCGAACGCTAACTATGTCTCTGCCGGCGAAGTTAGATGTGGGAGGCATTCCGATTCCTAGCTGAGTCGAGGAGTCCTATAACTATCTTCAGAAGTGATGGAACAATGACCGTTCAAGTTCTTGCAATAATGTCAGACTTATTCCTCCAATCGAGAATTACAGAGCTCGCGAAGTCAATTGGTGCAAATGCCAAGATTGTAACAACCGAGGAAGACCTGCTTATACAAGCAAACTTGAGTACTCCAAACTTAGTGGTCCTCGACCTAGCTTCGTCAGAGTATGACCCTTTCTCGTGCGCCCAGAAGCTGAAAACTATGACCTATCCACCCAAGATACTGGCCATATTCCCCCATGTCCGAACAGACCTAAAGCTCAAAGCCGAAAAAGTAATGATCGACTACATTGTTCCCAATTCAGGTTTCCTCAAGACCCTAAAGCGGGTCCTGGAGAAAGAGGTCCGGGGCAAGTGAGCTGGATCGTCAAAGACCTCTGGGACACGCTAGACAAGCGTCGCGATGATTTCGAGAGTCTCTGGCAAGATCGTACTCTGCGGGCCTTTGAGACGATCAACTGGATTGCCAGCGAAGTCGGCGAACGCTGGGGCGTTCTCATACAGATCAACTTTCCACCCGGCCAGGAAAGACCAGAAGCAGCCAGTATTGGACGAAAGAACGTGAGCATTCTAGTAGACAAGAACCGGAGGAAATTCGAAACAGTAGAAGAGGACGATGTCAAGCGAGCGATTCAACCGTTAAGCCCTCAATCTTTTGACCCTGCCCGTTTTGGCCACGAAGGATTCAGGGCAGACCTACCCACCGGACGCATAGACTGTCTGCCAAGCGGGGTCCATCTATGGTGCACGATAACCCCCGAGGTCCTGAAGTTCCTCGACTGGATATTCGTAAACGGATACGGGTTGAAACCCGCGTCCCGTGCTTAGGAGACAGGCATAAGCTTCTTGCCCAGTCTTCTCTCAATGTCCATCTTGGCCCGCTTCAGCTGTCTAGCACGCTTAAGCAGCTCGATCAGATAGTCCAGGTCAACTATCGGGCGCAGAGCTGGATACTCCCAAGGAGTCTTGTTAATCTCGTCAGGATAGATCATGTACCCGTTAGGATAGTGCGTCAGCAGTATCCCCGTCGGGTCCGTCTCAAGGCCCTTGGAGAACTCTCGCAGGGTGTATCCTGCCTTCTTGAGCTGTTCGAGCGCCCTATCGAGCTCGTCACAAGCCCTCTCCAGCTCCGCAAACATCTCTCCCCTGTCGCCATCTCCCACAGAATATCCGCTCTAGGACCCTTATTCGCGAGAAGCGGGGTCCGCGGCGGGCATAAGTGTTCTCTAACCCACACACCCTCCCCCCCGAAACAAGGACAGCCGCGCACGGACGAGACCCCCGAGAAACCGATCCCCGACTGGAGTCTGCAATCCCTCTTCCGTTAACTATGGGACGATTTATTCTTCGGACCTTACTCTTGCTTGCGGCCAGCCACGAGAACCATTCCCCCCGTGCTGAAGACTGTGTCGTTTCGAAGCTTCTGGTGATCATCAAGAAGACTCTTCGTCCACCTCTCATACCACCGGTTATACTCCTCGATCTGCTTTCTGGAGGCGCCCCCGGAAGCCATAGCCTTCGCGTCGAGCTTCTTTGTCTCCTTGAAGGTCTCAAGGTTAAACCCGAGCTCGTCCTTCACATCTTCTAGCTTCCTTCTTGGGTCCGAGGTCAGATATGTGTCTGCTTGGACTTCGGCCATTATTTCCCGCAGTCCTGCTTCGTGGAAGATAGTCGGTAATCTATTGCCGATGTCGAAATATTTCCCTTCCAGTTTTCTCACCCCATCAACGTATAATCCTCCGAGCTTAATGCCCAGCTTTGTGATTCTCTTATCATTCGGAACATAGAAATAGAAAGATTCGAACCGGCCCCGCTCGAATGCGGCGACCGTCCCTCCTTTACGGGCGACTCTGCTCATATCTTTGACAGCTTTCAACGGTTCAGTGAGATGCATCAAGAGAGTCCTACAACACACAAGATCGGCCCACCGATCTTCAACAGGAATGTCATACGCATCTCCCTTGCGGAAAGTAATCTTGCCGGACAGTCCTTCTTTCTTGGTTTGTTTTTGGGCGGTACTGATGTTGGTGGCTCGAATGTCCACTCCGATGATTTCGCATTTGCCAGGTATGAGGTTGGCTAGATATCGGGTAAAGTCTCCTGTTCCGCATCCAACGTCCACGATTTTCATTCCTGGCTTCATTCCAAGAAAAGTAGAATGCATCAATGTGATCCATGGCTTGGTTTCCAAGTAGCGACGGTAGATTTCCCTGCTACGCCGTAGGTAGCGAACGCGGAACGCGTGTGATGAGATCCCAGTTTTCTTGGGAGACAGCTACTTTCTCACTTCACTCTTAGATGTCAATTCCTCGCCGCCTCGGGTCCCGTCTACTAGGCTCAGCCTCAGTGGACGAGCATTTGGGTCCCAACACGGCTTTTCTGAAACTAGGTATTATGAATACAAATGTAGAGACGCGTAGATGTGATTCAGAGACGGTGGAAGTGGATAGAAGGTCAAACTTGATTCTTCGATCCTTGTGTACTTTTCTCATCATCTAGATGCCTCGGGTGACGTGCAAGTTTCCAGGCAATGAGCAGGACTCCGAATATCGCAACAAGCACTGGTCCGATGTATCCTGCAAGTAAGTAGCCTATCGGCGACGCGTTCTGGCTTATCCATTGTTGCATGAAATAATTGGACTGGTATTCGTTGGAGATCGCAACGAGTAGGCCCACAGTAATCAGGAACTGAGCGATAATGATAGTGCTCACCGCTCGTGATGTTTCTCTATGACTAGCTCTCGGGACAACAGGTTTCGCGGTCTGGGCGGATTTCGGGTTCGGAATTAGAAGAGAGCTGATTGCTCCGAGGGAGACGAAGATGCCGGCTGTAAAAGCTGCCCAGCGCGTTCCCTGCGTAATCGCGTCGTAGAGGATCGATATAACGGCGGGTGCGTTTCGGCCGAAGCTGGCGATGAAGGATGGGTCGATCCCTCCGGAGAGTCCTGAGTTGAGGGCCGTTGCCAATGCCGATCTTAACGGGCCGAAATTGATGGCGCTCGCCGCGAGGTCGGCCTGTCCGACTGCTGATATTTGGGCCACCAATACTGCGCCGATTACGGCGATTCCGAAAGCTGAGCCAATCTGTCTTACAGTGTTGTTGGCTCCGGATCCTACTCCTGCCTTCTGCCAAGGTATGCTCAGCAATACGGTGCTCGTTAGCTGGCTGATAGCTAGGCCGACTCCCGCCCCGTAGATGACGAGGATGGGATACAGGTAGTAGACGGGGTTGGCGACGCTGATAGTCTGGGACATGCTGAAGAGAGCGATGGCTTCAAGAGTCATGCCGGTTGTGACAATCCACTTGGGTCCGAACCTGGTCGCTAGAATACCGGCTACTGGTGCAAAGATGAAGACTGAGATGGCCATAGGTAGGAATGTGAGTCCGGCATTGAACGCTGATAGTCCCTTGACTGTCTGCAAGAATATTGAGATGATGAATACTGCTCCGAACTCGCCCATGGCAACGATTGTGACGGTGAAGAGGCCGTACCTGAAGCCCTTGAATTTGAGGAGGCTGAAATCAAAGAGAGGAACCCTCCCGCTCCTAAGCCGGCGGACCTCGTAGAAAGCAAACGCCGTCAGTAGAACGAGCCCGCTCATGATCGAGACCAAGGGAAGGGATACGGGGTTTGAGGTCGACCATGACAAGCCTGCCACACCGAATTCGCTTGCTGGAACTATCCATCCATAGGTTTGAGCTTCGATAAAACCAAACAATAGGCTCGATAGACCCAGTGTGATGAGGATTAGTCCGAAATAGTCCGTTGTGTATTTTGGATCTTTGAACCTGGTCTCCTTAATCGCGAAGAGGGCTCCGATGAGGGCTGTGATTCCTATGGGGATATTGATGAAGAACGCCCAACGCCAAGTGAGAGTCGGGTCACTCGTAAAGTACCCTCCCAAGACTGGTCCCAGAACCGCAGCCGCCCCGGCTGTCGCGCCCCATATCCCGAAGGCGACGCTGCGGGCCTTGCCGGTGAAAGTGGTTGTCAGGATTGACAGGGTTGAGGGAGAGGCCATTGCTGCCCCGAATCCCTGGATAACCCGGCCTGCAAGGATCTGGGTTAGATTCTGTGAGAATCCATCGATGATAGATCCGGCAATAAACAGGGAGATTCCACTGATGAAGATCCGCTTTCGGCCAAACTCATCGCTTAGTTTTCCCCAGGTGAGAAGAAACGATCCGAATATCAGAGCATAGAGTGAGGTGATCCACTCTAGGTCCTTCAGGGAGATCCCGAAGTCTTTCTGGATTTGATACTGAGCGACAATCACTATCGTAGCGTCAATCACGATGATTGCGAGGGAGAGGCTCAGGACGAGCAGGATGAGAAGCTGTTTTCGCTCGATCTTGGTCGACCCTCCAACCGGCGCCGTACCCGCTGGACCTGCTCCTTCCCACTTCTGGTCGGAGGGTTTGCGCTCGCCTGACATTGAAATGCCATCACATTTGTTCGGGGTAATCAAACATTCCCGTCAGAGAGATGCTCCTCAACTTTTGAACTGTGAAACGTCTAAGAACTCGTCTGGAAAGGCATCATCTCAGTTTGCCAAAGGACCTTCACACGGGCCGCTATAGAATCGAGCCGGGACACGAAGTTCGCCTGAGCGATTTCGACCCGAACGATACCTCTGGTTTCGGAGGAAAAGATGAGGATGAACAGAAAGAGTCGAAGAAGCTCAACGAGAAACTTAGACAGCTTCAGGAAATGCTCTACGCAGAGCACGAACAGAAAGTCCTAGTTATTCTTCAAGCAATGGATACTGGTGGCAAAGACGGAGTCATAAACCGGGTCTTTCAGGGAGTTAACCCCCAAGGGGTCCGAGTCGCACATTTCAAAGAACCTACACCGGAGGAACTTGATCATGGTTTCTTGTGGCGAGAACACAAACAAGTGCCTGGAAAAGGAGAACTTACGATTTTTAATCGAAGCCATTACGAAGGCGTTCTTATCGAGAGAGTTCACAAGATCGTTCCTGAAGAAGTCTGGAGCCATCGATACCGGCAGATTAACGATTTCGAGCGGATACTCTCCGAAGAGAACACGACGATACTGAAATTCTACCTTCACATTGACAAGGACGAGCAGAAGAAGCGGTTGCAACAGCGCTTGGACGATCCTTCCAAGCGGTGGAAGTTCAGTGGTGACGATCTTCCTGAACGAAAATTCTGGAAAGAGTACATGAAGGCGTACGAGGACGCTCTGAACAAGACCAGCACGGAATGGGCACCTTGGTACCTCATACCCTCGAGTCACAAATGGTACCGCGACCTCGTCGTCTCCCGGACTATCGTGAAGGCGATGGAAAAGATGAATCTGCATTATCCAAAGACGAAGCTGAGCCCGAGCTCAATAACAATAGAATGATCATTTGCTCAGCAATTCACGTCGGACCGAAGACGGGGCTAAGGCAATGTGACGCAATGGTCGAGGGGGCCAGTTAGAGGGATTTTTCTAGTTTGGCGAGCTACTTGCCGGTGACAGTTACGGACCCGTTTGTCGTTGTCAGGTTGACAATGGCGCTTCCGGTCCCGATGGTGCCTGTGGCGTGGTTTGTGAGTTGGACCCCTAGCCCGGAGCTAGAGACTGTGCCGTTTGTTGTGTTCGGCGTGATCTTGCAGGAGGCGAGGGCTGGCAGTGTGAGGCTGACGTTCCCGTTCGTCGAGGTCACTATGTAGGATCCGCCTAGAGGTAACGTCGATAGTTCTACGGTTACACTGCCGTTCGTCGTTGTCAACGTAGCGCTCCCGCATAATGTGCAGGTCAGGTTGACTGAGCCGTTAGTATCAGTCGCGGTCATGGTTGTGGCGCTGATATTCGAGGAGGTAATGGCTCCGTTAGTGTCCGTAAGAGTTAGGCTGGACGTGCTGATGTTTGAGACCTGCAGATTGCCATTCACGGTTACGATTTGCACCGTGTTGAATTGGGCGGAAGCTGGCGCATACACGTGAATGTCTACGCTGTAGCTTGCACCGAAGAAGAAGTTGCTCGCGGGAAATATGGCCTGGAAAACGATGTTTCCGCTAGAATTTGACTCTACAAACGTTATTGCGTCGGGAGATGATCCGAAACCTCTGGCCGTCACAGTCCCGTTGACTTTGAGGTAGGCCTGGGACCATGATGAGACAGTGACCCCGCCGTTCGTGTTTGAGACTGTCATCGAGGAAGGGTTGCTGCTCTGGGAAACCGAGGACTGGTAGGGTGTGAAGTTCTTCGTCGCTACCGAGAGGGATGGACCGAGGAACAGCGATGCCGCGACCACCACAACGACCGCGCCCACCACTACTGCAAGGATGATGACAACGAGCATTGTCTGGCTAAGGCCAGGCTTCTTGACCCTTCCTGCCGGACCAGGAACAGCCTTGACGGTCGTCAACATGAACTAGTAGCAGAAGCTGAACCGCCCTCCTTAAGCCTCTTTTCCGGCCAGTAGGACCGTCGCCGCATATCCTTCTCTTTCTCGCAGCTATTTTTCTAAAACATTCTTTTTCAAAAATAAGCATGCTTTTGTCGACCTCGGGGTGGTCGATTTCCCCGCGCCCCTCCGTCCACGGAATCAGGGCCCAGGCACCTGCTCGTCCGAGCCACTGATTCACAGAACAGAAACAACCAATCGAAAACCACTCTTAGAAATCATATCCGGAAACCTATTACTGAATCGGGTCCTTGAAACGGGTACTGAATCCGGTCCTGAAAACGGTTACTGAAACGGTTATTGAAACGGGTATTGAAATCGGTTACCGGTGATTTCTCGGGCGCCTCGGGGGCCTACTCGAGTCTCGCGCCCCGCCCGTCATCAAAAACGCCCAAGAATCCCGTCCCCGGCAAGGACGAGCTTGTCCCTGACCTGCTGGGCACGGGGCCTTCAAATAAGTGCCAGCCATGATTCTAGGGTAAGTCTTCCTGTATGCGGACTCTCGTAGCAGAATGTAAGATTCCCTCGGCTCCCTCCCGGTACGAGGAGGTTGAGACCATGGCTGAGAGCATAGGCTACGAGGTAATCGACACGATCGTCCAGCACCGCAAGAACCTCCACCACACCTACTGCATTGGACCGGGAAAGCTGGAAGAGATCAAAATGGTCGTTGCCGAGAATGACATCGAGGCTGTCGTCTTCGCCAATACCCTCCCTAGCGCTCAGGTCTTCAAGATCCAGCGGGTCCTCGGTGGAACAGACGTCAAAGTCATCGACCGCAACCTCCTGATCCTAGAGGTCTTCGACAAACGTGCCATGACCAAGGAGGCAAAACTACAGATCGCCCTTGCTAAACTCCGCTACACATTCTCTTGGGGCAGAGAGTTCCTCAGGCTCGAAGGCATTCTAGGTGAACAGGTTGGCTGGAGCGGACCCGGAGACTATCCGTACCATGATTACGAGAGAACGGCCAAGAAGCGGATCGCGAACATGGAAAAGGAACTGAGAGATCTCTACTCGAAAAAGAACCTGCTCAGAGACCACCGTCGAGAACGAGGCTTCCCCATAGTCGCCCTCGCCGGCTACACACAGAGCGGGAAGACCACGTTCTTCAACCGCATGTCCGCCGAACACAAAGACACAGGGCTGGGACCGTTCACTACTCTGTCCACGTTCGCGAGAAGAATCGACCAGAACAACGGTGGCGATAATTTCAGCTTCATACTCATCGACTCCATCGGCTTCATTGAAGACATGCACCCTACAATCCTCAAAGCGTTCAACACGACCCTCGGCGAGATATCGAACGCGGACCTAATCCTCCTGTTCGTTGATATCAGTGAGGACCTAGAGTCAGTCTTTAGAAAACTCACGGCCTCGAAAGAGGTTCTCATGAAAATAGCTTCCAAAGTTCCGCTAGTCATCTGCGCGAACAAAACAGACCTTTGCAACGACGAACGACTTGAGGAGGGGAAGAAACTGATCTCCCGAACATTCGAAGGCGTTCCACTGGTCGAGCTTAGCGCGTTGAAGGGAAACAATACCGAGGAGGTTGTGAAGCAGGCCTATACTCACCTCAATGGTTCAGCCTCCCTTGTACCGAGTGGCTCTCTAGAGTTGCACTCCTCTTCATAGTAGATCCCGAGAAATCCTAAAATTCTTCAATGCCATTAGTTGGAGATGGGATGTTCTAAGTGGAATTAAGGAAACTTCAACGAACACCAGATGGAACCTTTCTCGTCACCATACCCAAGGCATGGGCCAAACGCGTCGGACTTGACCAGGGGTCGGTCGTTTCCTATGAGGAACGACAGGACGGGAGACTTCTCCTGTCCCCGAGAATTGACGAGGAGAGGCCTCCTCTCGAAGTCATACTGGAAGCAAGTCCTTTTGTCAGACGAGAGATTATCGAGCGATATCTTCTCGGATACGATATAATCCGCATCCAATCCAAAGATAGCTTGTCCCCCGAGATAAGAGACGAAGTCCGCAAAACCACCAAGCGCCTCGTGGGCCTGGAGGTCTTGGAAGAGGACGCGAAGAAGATCGTCCTGCAATGCCTGATGGAACCTTCGCTTCTCAACCCCGAGCGAATCCTCCGACGGCTCGAAATGCTGTCCATGCCGATGCAGATAGACGCGGTCCAAGCCTTCGTCGAATCCAACACCGAACTTGCTAACGGAGTGGTTGAGAGAGATGAGGAAGTGGACAGATGGTACTTCCTCTTGGTCCGACTGGTCAGAGCCGCGATCGCCGATACGTACCTACTTGAGAAGATCAAAGTCTCCTCCGTGGACTGCCTAGACTTTCGCCTCTTGGCAAGCTATATCGAAACGTTCGCTGACTACTCAGTAACCGTTGCAGAGAACACTCAAGACAAGGTTCCCGTTCCGAAAGAGCAACAGGTCCTGTTCCAGAAGATCGGAGCCTCTGTGAATACAATGTACAAGGATGCTGTCGGGTCCGTCCTCTCACGAGACCTCAAGCTGGCCTCGTCTGTAAGCCCGAGATTCAAAGAGACCAAGAAGATTCTTGCGGATGCTGAGACAAGCATCGCCAAAGCCCCGCGTCCCATGGTTAACCATCTCGTCGCAGCACTCATAGCGCTGAATAGAATGTGCGAGGTGTCGGTTGACATATCAGACCTCACCATCACAAGATAGGCCTCGAGTTCGCGATAACTGGATAAGCTGCCATCACCCGTTAGACGGTCTAGAAGGGTCGCTAGATGTCTGAAGAGAGGAAGAGGGCAATCGGCACGATACTGGAAGCAGGTTTCCAGATGGAAAGCGACGCCTTCAAGGCCCTTATGGAGATCAGCGCTACCAGTCAGCTCGACCCACTCGTGAAGGAGGTTCTTCGGGTCGCCGGAACCGTAGAACCGCGGCCGGCGTCAATTAACAGAGACCTCGTTCTCAGGGCCGCCGAACACCTGGACATTCCCGGAAGGAACTTGGAGACTGAACATGCTGGATTAGGGCATAGGCGCCGTTTTGCGGAGGACCTTGAATCTCAGCTAGAAGTTGTCTCCGACCCCACAGGCAAGCTCGGAACGACTGGTGCGTTCGATGATTTTCTCCACTATTTCAGAAACCGTTTTGATAAGATGAGCCTGCTCTTCAGGCAGAGAATGGACACGCGAAACGCTGGGACCATTTCTGATGCGCTTTCAGGCGGATCAAATGGGCGAGGTCGTTTCATCTGTATGGTTCTCGACAAGAGAGAGAAGGGCGATCGGATCTTTCTGACAGTTGACGACTATGAAGATGAAGCCACTGTTCTCGTTGGACGGCAGAACCCTACAGTATACGAAATGGCGAGGAAGATAGTCAGGGACCAGGTTATCTTCATCCAGGCCCGAAAGAGTGCGGGCCCCCTGCTGATTGCCGAAAGTATCGTTCTCCCGGAGATTCCGGATAGAAAGCCGGCCCACGCCAGCGAAGAGGTCTACGCCGCCCTAATATCCGACGTTCATGTTGGGAGCAAGGTGTTTCTCGAGGACGAGTTCCACAGGGTTCTAAGCTGGTTGAAAGGAGAGATCGGAACACCGAACCAGCGTGAGATCGCAGAAAGAGTGAAGTACGTTCTGATCGGGGGCGACCTAGTTGACGGGATCGGAGTCTATCCTCGTCAAGAAGTGGACCTAGCTGTCCCAGATATCTACGAGCAGTATCGTTTGGCGGCCAAGTTCGTCAGCGAGATTCCAGAGTACATGGATGTAGTTCTGATACCCGGAAACCATGACGCTGTACGTCAGGCCCTACCGCAGCCTGCTATTCCGAAAGAATTCGCCGGACCCGTATACGACTCCCGGAAAATTGTCTCCTTAGGGGACCCCGCGGAGGTTCGCCTGCACGGGGTCAACTTTCTACTCTACCACGGAACCAGTCTAATGGATATCCTAAGCGGAGTCCCGGGCCTCGACTACCAGCGTCCGGTAGAGGTCATGGAGTACCAGCTGAAAGCCCGGCATCTCTCTCCGGAGTATGGGAAGATGACACCTATTGGTCCTGAGCAGGAAGATTTCCTGGTAGTGGAACGGGTCCCCGACGTTTTCACCTCCGGACACATCCACGTTTCGGGTGCAGGCGTTTACAGAGGGACAACGATAGTGAACAGCGGCGCGTGGCAAGGGCAGACTGACTATCAGAAACGGATGGGTTTAGTTCCTAAACCTGGAATCCTTCCCGTTGTTAACCTGAAGACCCTTGATGTCAAGATGATCAACTTCCAGTAATCCTACTGACCCTCGACCGTTTGAGAACAGATTCTAACCCCTGCATACTGGGAGAAGAACATCCACCCCCACCCCACGGTTTCCACTGCAAGTACCCAACTTGCTGGGGGTGTCATTGTAGCTTTTGAAAACTTACTGGCAAGGTTAACTTGCATCCTAACAATTTATGTGGACCTGTACATTTTCCGGCACTAATTCATCTCAGATTCTGTACTTGGTAAAGGATTGAATTTTCTTGACGAGGCTCCTTCATGTCTCCAGAGGAAGGAGAGGGGTACGGGTCCCCGGATCTACTACTCGCCAATTACTTGTCTAGAAATGGCACTGACAAGTCCGGTCCTATCATGGACGCTCTAATGTGTGAATGTCCGTTGCCATCATGCCAACGATTCTCATGCTCGTAAGTCGCCTCCTTGGGGGCGAATCTTTCAAGGGCTATAGGGCTATAGGGAAATCGGTCAAAAGTCCTGGCTCGTATTCGATTGTGGTTAGGGCTCCGGTTGATCCGGGTACGAACAGAGCGGCAACCCCGTTTTTCAGCTTGGAAGAATTAACTATTCTCTGGGTCTTGTCGGTAATGTCAAGAATTTCTCCTTCGCGGTGGGTCCGGAACCTCAACTCCTGAGCCTCGACGGTCATGATCTCCCCGTCTGTTTCAGGCAAGGAATTAAGAATGAAACCTATCCCTTGCCTGACAGGTCCAAGGTCTTGTCCAAGGGAACCGGCCCCAAAGAGCTCTACGTGAAGAAAATCCGTAACGGAACAGTGATCGACCATATTTTGGCCGGCCATGCGCTGGATGTGCTGAAGATTCTAGGAATACACGGTGGCGAAGGACACATTGTGAGTGTGGCGATGAACGTGATATCGAAGAAGCAGAACAAGAAGGACATCGTCAAGGTCGAGAATCGAGAGCTCAAGCCCGGTGAAGTGGACAAGATAGCCTTGATCGCTCCCAGTGCTACCATCAGCATCATTCGAGACTACGAGGTAGCTGAGAAGACGAGGGTAAAGCTGCCTGATTCTATCAGGGGGATTGTTCGCTGTTCAAATCCCGCGTGCGTGTCTAACGCTGAGCCTGTTGAGCCAAAGTTTACCGTGGAAAGGCAGGACCCTCTTCGGCTTCGCTGCTACTACTGTGTTCGGATAATGGAGAAGGCCGATGTTCTCAAGCAATTCTAGCATAGAACTCTCACCGATCGAGCATGAAAAGGCGATTCAAGAGCTACAGATACTCTATAATGAAAAACGCAATGCTATCCATGAGCGTCTGCAAGAATTCAAAGAAATTCTTGATCGTAATGATGACGACATCTTTGCTGAACTCTGCTTCTGCCTGCTAACGCCGCAGTCGTCTGCGAAAACTTGCTGGGCTGCAGTTTCCCGGCTCAAGGAGCGGAGTCTTCTCTTGAAAGGCGAGGCTAACGAGATTCAACTGCAACTGAATGATGTCCGGTTCGGCGACAGTAAGGCGAAGTATATTGTCGAGGCGAGAGGAACGTTCACCAAGGATGGCAAGCTCTACATCAAATCCCATCTTTCCAGCTTCGCTAACCTGTTCGAGTTGCGGGAGTGGATGGTGGAGAACGTGAAAGGGTTGGGGTACAAGGAGGCCAGCCATTTTCTCCGGAACGTCGGACTGGGGGAGGAGTTTGCGATTCTTGACCGGCATATTTTGCGAAACCTCAAGAGGCTGGAGGTGATCTCTGAGGTGCCGGTTTCGATCACGAAGAAGCGTTATCTAGAGATCGAGGAGAAGCTCCGTCGATTCTCACGGGAAATAAGAATACCGTTGGCTGATCTTGATCTCTTGTTCTGGTCGCGAGAAACAGGTTGGATATTCAAGTAGGTAGATGAGCTACGGGAAAGATTGGTGTTATGGCGGACAAGGAGACAGCGATCTACTTCAAGCTCGGCGGGGTCAAGAATAGCTGGGTTGTGAAATCGGAAGATGAGGCGGTCAAGACGTTTGAGGACATCAAGAACAAACAGACAGTCTCCCTCGTCATAGTTACTGACACAGTCTTCGACTGGATCAAGGATAAGGTTGGACAGGGGAAGAAGGAGATCGAACTCCCACTGGTTGTATCAATACCCACAAGGCGCGGCGGCAAGTCCCAGGTTGACTTACTAGCTGATCTGATCAAGAGGACTGTGGGCGTGGAGATCAGGGTCCAATAGCGACCACCAAATCGCCGATAATCAGCCCTGATCTCGAATCTGGGACGCCTCCAGACTCTCGCCAGAGAATCGTTCGGGAACAGGCGAAGAAAACCCGACTTTTCGCCTTGCTATCCAAGCCAGGATTACGCCCCAAATCGCCGGACTCGCCTAGAATCAGGGCAAGACAGAAAATCCCCCTATCAAAAAGTGGGGTACGATTCAAGCGTCTCGCGTCGCATGAGCGGCTCCCGCAGAATCGGCTGTAATCGTTGATGATCGAGTTTTTGGTTTGTCCAGTTGAAATCATTGTACGAGAACCCTTAATTCCACTGGAAGCCGGCTCGCAGAAAACCGGACCGTTTCAGACTTGTCGCAACAGGGATTGGATCTAATCTTCGAAAGAGTACTGTCAGGCGGAGAAGTCTTTCGCGACAGAAACCTCCTTAGGCATGACTACATGCCTGCGACCCTTCCGCACCGGGGGGAGCAGATCCGGCGCCTTGGATCCGTGCTCGCTCCCGCCCTAACAAAAGACCGAGTATCGAATCTCTTCGCTTATGGCAAGACTGGAACAGGCAAGACAATCGTGACCAAATTTGTCCTCGATCGTCTACAGCGAAAGGCTCGGGAACACGGACGAGCTCTCGATACGAGCTACGTCAACTGCCGTCTCGCAGGAACAAACTATAGAGTCATTGCCGACCTCTGCCGATCCCTCGGTCGAGAAGTCCCATTTACGGGACTCGCGGTAGGCGAGCTCCTGGACCGGTTCCGAAGCGCCCTCCAAT
Organism: Candidatus Bathyarchaeota archaeon; assembly: GCA_005882895.1. Lineage (GTDB taxonomy): Archaea > Thermoproteota > Bathyarchaeia > 40CM-2-53-6 > 40CM-2-53-6 > 40CM-2-53-6. Next base: position 28,964 of record VBBD01000020.1, read on the forward strand.
CCCGCGGCTCGGCGTTCCTCGTCGTCCTAGACGAGATAGACGCGCTGGTGAAGAGGAGCGAAGACGACAGCCTACTCTACGAGCTAACCAGGATAAACGAGAAATTGACAGACGGCTGGATTGGGCTCATAGGAATTTCCAACGACCTTCACTTCAAAGACTTCCTGGACCCGAGAGTCCTCAGCTCGCTCGGAGAGGAAGAGGTCGTGTTCAAACCCTACACCTCAGACGAACTATATGACATTCTAAAGGAGCGAGCAGAGTTCGCCTTTCGCTCCGGAGTTCTTGATGAAGGCGCTCTCCGCCTCTGTGCTGCATTAGCCGCGGGAGAACACGGTGATGCGCGACGCGCTCTTGACCTCCTTAGAGTGGCCGCTGAGATTGCCGAAAGATCACGCGAGCTAAAGGTCGAAGAAAATCACGTCCGAGAGGCACAACAGAAGGTCGAACATGACCGGGTCACAGAGGCCCTGTCATCGCTCCCCCTCCACTCCCGAATCCTCCTCATCTCCGTCATGCAGCTTGAGAATACCCGGAGAGAGAGCTCCGTAACAGGCGACGTGTACGAGGTGTATAGAGAGCTGTGCGCTGCAGGCTCGGTTGAACCTCTCACTCAGAGGAGAGTCAGCGGGTTGCTCAACGAGCTGGACATCATGGGCGTTCTAAACGCGCGCGTAGTAAGCTTCGGCAGGTACGGTCGTACAAAGAAGATCCGGCTCGGCGTAGAAGCTCGATCAGTGACCGCTTCGTTCAGCGGGGACGAGATGGTTCGAGGGCTGCTTAGCTATGCTCCACGGAGCGTCCTCAGACATCAAACCAGTCTCTAGATGTATCGGGATAGATGATGGGCCGTTTCCGCCGAAAACGGATGATACGGTCAGGCATGCTCCTCTCCTAGCTGTCTGGCTGAAAGGGCCTCATCTACATCAGCTCAGAACTGAACGGATCACCGTTGACGGATTGGACGCAACCAGAAAGACCGAGCTCCTCATCAAAGGATCCGTGCACGTTCCAGTCTTGTTATCAGGCGTGACTTTTGGAGGGTTCAATCTCATCGACCCTTGGAAGATCCAGAAATTGTGCAAAGCACCAGTAATAGTGGTTGTTGGGTCCCGACCGGATAACAGGGCTGTGAAGCGTGCCCTGTCCAGACACTTTTCCGATTGGAAGAAGAGATGGGATCTGATCAGGTCACTCGGCCCCTTACACAAAGTCCGGACGATGGCTGGTGAAGGCCCGGTGTTCTTTGAACGGTTCGGATGTTCCACTCGACAGGCGGGGGTGATCCTGAAGACTTCGGCGTTCGTCTCGCGGATGCCTGAACCATTGCGTGTTGCGGGAATCCTTGCTAGAGGCCTGTTCTCTTCGGAACCTCCTAGCTAGGATTCTAGTTACAGGAGGCTTTAGTCGTCCCGTTGAGGTTGCTGTGGACAGTCGACGGAAGAGTTCATGGATTTTGTATTGGTGAGTTTGGCATGACTGGAAAAAAGGCCAACAGAGAAAACCAGCTGAACGATTACTTCCGCAGACGGTGCTGCAATTACGAGAACTTCGCCTGTGACCGGGTCTGGGAGTGCGCGATGTGTGCACGCCAATCAGTGAAGATTGAGCCGATAATGGATGACGTTGAATCGACTACTGTGACTACTCGAAGGAGGTGAGTTAAATGGAGACTTTGAGAGAGGAAGAGGTTCTTCGCCTTGAAGAGGCACTTCTGAAGAAGATGGAAGAGAGGCTCACCCCTCTGATGGAGCAGGCCGCACGGGACGCCGCGCGAATGGCAATGCAAAGACTGCGGTTGGATATGATGGCTCATATCAGTAGGCACGAGGAGACTATACAACGGCTCGCCAAAGCGGCACTGGCTGCTAGCCATATTCCAAGATAGCTACATGCTTCCTATCCCTCATAGCGGGTGAAGGCTATGCCGGTCTAGTCGTTGCGACGCAAGCTTGAGCGGTCTTGGGCAGCGGTAAGAGAAGTTTAGCTGCTTCTATGCATTCTTGCACGTAGGGCAGAGTGGAATCTTGTTGACGATTCCTTTTGTCACGACGCAGTCTGTGCAAAGGTGCTTGTGGCAGGAACTGCATGTTCTCTCGTGTTCAGTACAAACGGTCCCTCCACAGGCCTCACAAATCGCTCTGGACTTGTGATCGCAAAGCGAGCATTTCTGAGTATCGTCCCAGATCATTTTTCCGGTAGCCGCTTGGAGGATCTTCCGATAGGACTTGCCGGCGGCAAGCATCTCCACAGTCACTATGGGAACGTGGAGCAGTTGAACTCCCATCACCGTTGACTCATTTCTACCGCCTAGAACCTCTTTGGTCTTAGCTCGGATCATATCCTCGGTGACCCCTGCCGGTGCGACGGTGACTGTGTTCTTCATCTCAAGTTCCGGAGGCAGCTTCGGCATGGACCCCGTTGATGGTTCGATCTCAAGGCAATCGACAAAGAACCCTGTCGACGGGAGGTCTTCCAAGTGGCCTTCGAAGAGAGCGGCGTCGCATACTCGTCCGTCCACTCCGTCAAACACGAGAACTCCCTGAGCAAGTTTTTTCCGGCCATCGTCGATCTGGAAATTGGCAAAGAAATACGGTCGAAACTCAAGCTTGGGCATAGAGGACAATTTGAGGAAAGCACCATTGACCAGGCCATGAGCCAAGATACGAGATGACGCGGCCCGAGCGACTGGCAGTGTGCCAGGAACCCTATGTCTCTCTGGTGCCTTGATATTTTCAACCCTCTCCTTTAGCTTGGCTAGGTCCCAGAGTTCGACGCCGAGTTTGCGAGCCATGAATTCAGCATTGCCTCCAAACCCCTTGGGAGAGACGTAGATTCCGCTTTGAATACCTAGACTCTTCAAACGGGCAGCGAACTTCTCGACTTCTCGACCTTCAACTTGGCTAGTTCCTTCCCAGCACTCGAACGCGACTTTCTGCACTTTCTTGCCTTTTTTTCTGGAAGCGAGAATGTCTACAAAATAGGTTGGCGAATCTCCAGTTTGCGCGTTCTTTTCCACCTCGAAACCTTCAACCCGGCAAACGTCGCAGACCATGTCCACTACGAAGTTGCCTGAGTCTGTTCTTGCATCTGTGGTCATGTGGGACCCGCCATATTCGATTCGAAGGGGTCAAAATTGTGGAATAAGTGTGGTGTTACCTAGCACTGTCGTTGAGCGTGGGTGAGCAAGACTCAATAGCTATGGATACAAAACCGTATCCATGGAGAATTTGGACACCCTGAAGGGTTGGCACGAAGGGACCCGCTCGGTCATTGACGAAACTCTTCGCGATCGAATACTCTCTGCACTCTTGCAACGCAGCAATCTCACGAAGATACAGTTCGAAACGCTCCTTGTAGACCAGTTCGGTCACGATATAGCGAATAAACGCTTAACGAGGAGTGATATGGCTCAGTTGAGGCGAGGTCAGAAGGGAATAAGTCGTGGGTCCTTCAATAGAACCCTAAGACAAGCGCGGGAAAACGTTGTAGAGGCGATTCACACAGTTCTGCTTCTCGGTTATTGTGGGCTGACGGAGTCTCCGAGCATCGCCCCATTCTTAGAGGCCTCCGAGCGCCTCAAAGGTCAAACCTCCCAGATTCGGGATGCTGCGCAAAACGAGCCCGAAGCCTATCTAAGAACAGTGGATTCGATAATCGACGATCTTGATCAGGCTTTCAGAGCAATGTTTGGAAGAAATCGTGATACGTGACGTCACGCAAGTGATTGTTGCATCACACGCATCACGCTCATAACGGACACGTACGCAGCTGGAGGTCACTTGTTGGTTCGAGCGTGAATGTCATTAGTCTTGTCATCTGCTTGACGTCATGATGCAACAGGTAAGTCACACCTCCATCACTTGTGACGGGTTACCGCTGAATTCGAGTCACAAATAGTTAGTGTTAAATGCATTCGTAGCTCTTACCGTGACGTCACAACTTCGATGGGCGTGATGTCACAGAAATGTTTGGGAGGGGAAAACGGCTAGGCGAAAACGGGGCCATGTTTTCCTTCGAGAATAAAGATATTGCGAGGCTGTTCTTCGACGCATTCTCAAGTAGGCTCGGCTCTTTTGAAGTGAGTTTGAGGGACTTATCTGTTGAAGTTGAGAGCCTCAAGATTTCCGGCGATCAATCCAAGCTGTCCGACTTGGTATTGCTTGAGCGTCTACAAAAAACAGAGAAGCTTCTGGGTGAGTCGTTGAGCTGGATTAGGCAGGTCGCTGATGCAATTCTCCGCGTTCCGGCAGCGACCTCAGCGACGAAAAGAGTGGTCGAGGAGGTGTCTGAACCTGTAACAGCCAACTTGCAATCGACTGTGGGACAATTTCTTGTAAGGAATGACCCTTCGGTCGTGCAGCCGGGCTCATTAAATTCGATAACGACTCCCACTGAGCTTCAGGTTCTTACCCTTCTGGCAGACCGGGGGAGAGTCTCACAAAGCCTGAAGAGAAGGACCGCGAGCCAGAGACAGTTTCTGCTCCTCAATCTTGACCCGATATACTAAGCCGAGCTTTTCCTGCTCTCTCTCGAGGACTCCTCGATCCGCTAGTCTCGTTAGATACGTGGATACTGTGCTCAAAGGTATCTTTTCTCGAAAGGTGGTCTCAAATGCCTTCCTCGCTTCACCTGAGGTAAAGCTTCTACCTTTCAGCTGGGATATGATTGTGCTTGCCAACTTGTCGAATTTTTTGGGGGAGAGCCCAAGAGCGGTAGGCGACGTTTGAGGCGTTCCTGCCATCAACTCAACGAGGTCCAGTATCTTGGCCACCTTTTCTTTTGTCACGGGACCGTCGATGGCGATGGAATGTCGGACCCCTTCCGAATCGTAGAATTCTACCTTCAATCGTCGTGGTCTCATCTTCATTCCTCGGAAAAAACACTGGGCTTCACAGTTCGCAGTTCACAGGTAGAAAAGGCTCACGCGTCATTGCTCGCGCAAGGCGTGAGTGTACAACACGACTACTCCTGACAGGTTCCATAGGTTCCAGTGGAAACGAAGGGGTCTCTGAACGATTTCACAGGTAGTGAAGCCATTCCAGAGCCAAAATTGGGAAACAACTCAAAGGATGACGCCGCGTTTGAGGCGAGAACGGTAATTCTACAGGTTGTGAACATGGGCTCAAGGATTTGCCGGGCTCGGGGTATCAGCAGGTTTGTCAGGTCCCGCGGGCACAGGTTGGGAAGGTGGCGCGATTTGAGGTCCCGCGGGGGTATTGACCCAGGGTTCAGGATTCTTTTTTCGATGTCTGCCGACAAGCTTCAGGGTTTCAATGACGGGTGTGAGTAGAAGGGGGAGTAAGAGGAGATAGGAATAAGGTTGGAGGTCGGTAAAGGTCCGCGTAAACTGCGTCCAGGGTCCGCTTGATGACGATATCAGCGGCTTGTCTGTGGTGACTGTGTATCGTATCTTTGTCCCATTTGGCGCTTGCCAGACAAAATCTGCAGTCGCTGATGACAGAACATAGATGCCGCTGCTTTGCGTTGTTGCCGTGTAGCTGAGAAATTGGGTTTGGCCTGGAGGGAAACTAGCGAACTGGCCGGTTTGTACGCCGCTAGGCGATATCTGGAGGGTCTTCTGATAAGCGGATGGTGCCTGGTTGTCTGTGACGTTGAGGTTGGTGACGGTGACGTTGTCGAAGTTCTGAATCATGACAATGATATTGTGGCTGGTTCCGAGGGATCCGCTCGAGGGGGTCACGGTTTTCTGTAAGGTTATGTTTGGGGCGAAGGGATAGGTGAAGTTCGCCGAGAAGTCTGCTCTCGGTGTAACGGTGGCATTGTAAATGTATGTTAAAGTGAAGTTGTTGTAGATTGGATTGGAGGGCGGTATCTGGCCGAGCGAGCTGTAGAGCACTGTTCCGCGTTGAAAGGAGATGGAGACGATGGATGCGTTTGAGTTAGTATCTCCCACGATTCCAGTTTGGAATCCAAAGAGTGTTTTCAGGCTGAGATAGTGTTGTCCGGCCTTGTAGAATTCTCGTGGAAACTGGGCGTTGAGGAGGAAGCTGAAGGCTTGTGTTGGTGTTTTGTTTAGTGGGGGTGGGAGGCTTATTGTTGCGAGGCCTATTGCAGCGAAGTAGTGTATGTTTTGGAGGGTGGCTGGTTTGATGAGGGTGGAGAAGCTTGAGCTGGGTAGCAGGCCGAGGACTCTTGTGAGTGCGTCGTTGTTTGTGAGTTCGGGGTTTGGCGCGTAGATTGTGATTGTCCCGGGCCCATAGGGAAGGGCGAAGGCTTTGGTGAAGATGACGCCGAGGGCTTGGGAGAATTGTGACGCGACATTGTCTGACTCTCCGCGAGTCGTGGCTGGGTCTCCTGTGTAGAATGTGATGAGGGCTGGTTGTGAGAATAGTCCGAGGATGAAGCTTGGAATGCCGAGACTCGAGCTGGCGCCGAGGGGTTGTGAGTAGTTGTTGTCGATGACGAAGATTGAGAGGTTGTTTCCGGCGTAGTTGTCGTCGAGAACGAGTCCTCTGCTTGAGAGGTCGAGGTTTGTCATTCGTAGGCTGGCGTTGGGGGCTCCGAGCATGTCTAATCCGATGGCGAGGTTTTGCTGGTAGGGTCCGCTTGGTAGAGCCTGAGTTATCGGTGACGGGTGACCGGTGTGATAGCTCGGGATGAGTAGGAGGATTGCGAGTGCGAGTAGGAGGATTCCTTTCTTTGGTATGCTGCCGGTGCTTGTGCTCTGTGGAAATGTGGGTTTCTTTGTCTTGATCATTCCCCAGAAAGTCTTGAGGACGAACACGTCTCCTTGCCAGAAGAGGGAGGCTGCTCGACCGGATATCGTGGCGACGGCGAAGACGAGGCCAGCGTTTCTGATCATGGTCAGAACAATGTCTTGAATGACCATCTGGCTTGTTGGAGATCCGCCTTGTATGAGGATCGGGATGATGTCACCTGCGACGGGTCCGGTGGTGGCGCTTATGATCGAAAAGCCTGGTGGTGGAGGCGGAAGATTGGAGAGTGCTGAGAGACTGACGTTCTGGTAGATTGCGAGGGCTGCGAGTCCTAGTGCTCCTAGGGTTGAGAGGTATACTGTCATGCCGACTAGGAATCCTCGTCTGATCTTGCCGCCAGCGATTAGGCCGCCGAGGAATCCTGCGAATGTCCAGAGGTAGAGTAGTGGTGGGTAGGTTAGTGGGTTGGTGAAGACGAGGAATAGCGCCACGATCATCGTGTTGAAGTGGACTCCTAGGACTGGTGAGAGCCAGTCGCTTACTTCTCTGAGGCCTGGTGATAGCTGGGTGTAGCCTATGTAGAGGACGAGGAGGTATGCTGCGATCCATCCGAGGTAGCGGCCGAGGAATATTCCCTCGCTTGGGTGGGGGAGGAGGTAGACTGTTTTGGGATCGTCAGGGGTTTGTTTGACCATTACGTTGCCTATTCGGGTGTAGAGGTAGAGGTAGAGGATGCCGGGGAGCATGCCGCCGACTATGAATCCTAGGATGGCGGTGGTGAATGTGGAGCTGCGGGCTTTTTGGAACTGTCGTTCTGCGATCTCTTCTCTTATCCGGCTGCCTTTGTTTGAGACGATTATTGTTCCTATTGCGAGGACGAGTAGTGCGACTGGTATGGTCTGGTGTGCGAGGAGTCCTGGGACCCATGTGGGGAGGGTGGCTATGATCAGGGTTGTGAATAGGATTCCGAGGCCGCGTGTGAACGAGCTGGAGATCTGGGCTACCGTGGTGGCTCGACGGATCTGGACTGGCGCGTCTTTCAAGGCCATGTAGGGCAGAGGCTGGGCCACGCGTCCCTCATCTCGGAAAGACGGTTCTTGGAACGGGCTAAGAAAGGGATTCTGATACCGGGGTTGGCTGTTCGGAGCGCAGGCTGGGGCTGGTTTAGGGAAGGGCGCGCGGCGCGCGACTTGAGTAGGTCCCGGGGGGCCCCTAAAATTCACAGTTACCGATTTCAAAAGTTGTTTCAAAAACCGATTCGAGAACCAGGTTTCAATAACCGATTCTCTCTCGGTTTCAAAGACCGGATCCCAATAACCGTTTCCAGAAATTGATTTCGAAAAAGGTGGTTTTTCTAATTGCTTGTTTTCATTACGTTAATCGCAGAATTGATGGCCCTTTCCGACTGATCACTTTCGCAAGGGTCCGCGTGGGCCGCTCATGCCGCGCGGGATGCCCTAGGGATCCGATTTTTTCTGCGAGGCTGTTTCTGTCTGGGCTGGATTATGGGCTTGTTTCTTGGAGACGGGCTTGTTATCGGCTTGTCCGGCTGTTTCTGATCCTTGTAGATTTCCCTAGGGATAGGCGTGTGATTTCGTGTTCTGGAAATCGCGGGTTTAGATTCGGGATTGGGGGTGATTATGGGCGAATACTGCCACAGAACTGTGGGATTAATCGGCTAACGGGGCTTGAAACAACCCGTTCGACGTCTGGGCAGGTTGGGCAGTCGTCCCACCCGCATTCTGGAGCCGATTTCCCAGATATCATGGTTCTATGAGTAGAGTTTGGCCGGCCCCGCAAATAAACTGCGTGGGTTTTCGGCCAGGGACTTGGGTAAAAAGGGTGGCGGGTCGGGTAACTGCGAGAAAGGGGATAGTGGGAGTCTGTCACCAAAATGTTTTGTGCGAAAGTGGAACTGTAAGGGCACTATGGGTGTCCCAGTCTTAAGGACTGCGAAGGCGTACGAGAAGTATGCTTGGATAATCTTTGCAATCTTACCAGTGTTCCACCTGGGTTTCGGCCTGGTCTTAATTTTCGCGCCTGCGGTGTTCTTCGACACGTTTCTTGAGCCTACGGCCCCAGGTTTGAAAGTTACGAGCCTTCTAACGCCTTGGTCGGTAAACCATGCCGGAGCACATCTGGGTTCAGTTCTCGTGGGCTGGTTCATAATGCTGGAAGCTGTAACATGGTTCGGGTATAGGAAGGGTGAGAAGTGGGCTTGGTATGCGCTTTGCTACGTGCCAATCCTCCTTGTCTATGACGCATCGCTCCACTTTCCCATCCTGTCTGACATGGCAATACCTATCCTCTTTCTCGGATTGGCCATATTCGGACTTATGTTGCCTTTCAGAAAGTTCTTCCCAGGCAAGTAACCAACGAACGCATCCCCAGAGAGCCTCAGGAAAAGAGCCATCCTCGTGGCCCATGGATCGCCCCGAGCTCGGCGTATGAACTCAGTGAACCTGGCACGACAAGATTTCCCTTCTTTTCCGTCCCCACGATGAACGCCAGGATTGAAGGTCTTTTCGGGTATTTATATAACCAAACTCCACCGACTTTAGTTTCGGAAATGCAGTCCCGGTCTAGAGGGTCGCGTCTCCGAGATCCGCTAATCCTGATACCTATCCTCGGTCTTCTATGCGCGGACTTGGTCCTGGCATCTAATGTCCTGCTGTCGATTACCGCAGGAGATGTCTTTGCGCTGTTGCTTGGGACTCCATTGCTGACACTGTATACCCTGAGCCTGTTGACCCTCTGGTGGAGGCCCCGGGCAGGATACATCATGTCCACCGTGGTCTCCGCAGTATCTCTCTTCATCTTCGTAGGGATAGGGAACCCGCTTCCTACACTGGCGGGTCCTGCTGACACGACGGCGTTCCTGTTCGCCATCAGCTTTCCCCCTGCATTGATTACCGTTCTTGTCTACTCCCTTCTCGGGCTGCGAGCTCAAAGACATCCTCCAGACACCGGCAAGCCCGCCCAGACTATTCCCCGATACACCGTTGCAAGCCTGCTCATACTCGGATTTGTTATGGGAGGCATCGCGGTTGGCCTGATGGCAGGAGCCACGCAATCCCGGCTGCTGGCCAATTCTTCCCCAGCAGACATCACAATTGTAAAAGATGCCGCCTTGCCCAGCACTGCTCAGCCATACAGCCCAGCCACATTCCAGGCCCATGTAGGACAGACAGTGACATGGGTGAATAGAGATACGACAGCCCACACTGTCACGAGCAAGGATAATCTGTTTGACTCTGGAATAATGAACATCGGCGCGAGGTACGAGTTCAATTTCACACAGGCAGGGACATTTCAATACTACTGCACGTTACACCCGAAGATGACAGCCGAAGTCATAGTCTCATAGGCCTTCTCAGACAACTCTCGCTCAACAGGGCTTCGACAGCGCGACAAACGGGACCTACGCCGTTTAGGGAACTCTTGTAACGCCCAGACCGACACTGACACAGCTTCAGCACCAACCGGGAGCTATTGCTGATCAGCAAATCCTCAGATCGACGAAATGCCTAAAGCAAGTTCCCATCGCCAAAACTGATCGGTGTCAGTTGCCGGCTTGTCCTGGGGGTTCATCAGTCACTCACACTCACCCCCTTAGGGAGTCCATCACTTACCCCCTGTGTTCCCTTACCGATTAATGCCACAGAACTGTGGGAAAAAGGGCGATTTTTCTGCAAGGAGCTCGCTAAGACTAGAGCTGTGTGTTTAGTTCGAGTTGATTGCTTCTTTCCAGGTGGACCCGCAATAGCGGCAGTCGTGGTATCTGAAAGTAGCGTTAGACTCAGGACCGGGGTAGATGCAGGGGCTTACGCTTCCGCATATGGGGCAAGTATGGCTCATACTCTACTGCCTCGCTGTTGGTGTACTTGTTTCGAAGCTTCTAGGACCAAGTGCATGATCGATGCGTTCTCTGTAGGCCGAAGCAGGATAGGCGCCTATGAGGCTGTCCTTGACGATTCCGTTCTCAAACAACATGCTCGTCGGTATGCTCAAGATATCGTATTTCATTGCCAGCTGCTGGTTGTTGTCGACGTTAATCTTGACGAACTTTACTTTGCCGTTGTACTCTTCCGACAGGGCTTCGATAGTGGGCGCGATCATGTTGCAGGGTCCGCACCAGTCAGCATAGAAATCGACAAACACCGGAACCTCTGATTGGAGAACAGTTGAATCGAAGTCGGATTCACTTACCAGAATGACTTTCTTGTTGCTAATTGCTTGCTTGTTCATACCTTTGTAATCTGGCTGTTCTTGATATAAACATATCGATAATCATCTATATGATTTTGTAGACAGGATCATCGAACGAGACATGTAACTCAAGTCCATAGATACATATCGACATGTTAATACGCACGCTGGCACTAGAGATCGGGTAATGAAGCTCGCAACTGAAGAGTTCGACCGGATCAGCAAGGCCCTGGCGGATCCCCAGCGACGCGAGATACTCCAGAAACTTGTCGCAAGGCGGATGAACTGCTCCGATGTTCATGCCATGTTCAATGTCTCCCAGCCTACCGTGTCCCACCATCTGAAGGAACTTGCCATCGCCGGGATTTTGGACAAGGAAAAACAGGGCCAATTCTGCTTCTACCAAGTGAAGGCGGAGGTCTTGTCTGCCTACGTAGCAGAGCTGCAGCGACGCTTAGGCTTGGAAGCCATAGCAGTTGCTCCAAGAATGAAGTAGCATCGTACATAGACGCTCATCAATACGTTTATATGTTCACGACACACATAGGCGGATATGTCTGATCATTCAGAGCCTCACGAATCATTACACCTGACAGTCGTGCAGGAGTCAGCCAAGAATTACCAATCATTCCTCAACAAGAAGAAAAACCTAACTGAGAAACGCTCGATCATATCCGCACTGCGAAAACTTTTCGCTGAACAGTTAGAACCCTTCAAACAGCATCCACATTCTGCGGACACTGCAGGATTCAACTAGGATTCAACACTTTATCGAGTGAGACGGCTTGGAACAGGTAGCAATTCAGAAGAGCGATGGCGCTAAACCTAGAGTCTCCGCTCTCAATAAGCCTCGCACTCGACTAATTCTGATATTGATCATCGCCGCCGGGTTCCTAGACGTCATCGACTTCTCCATTGTCCAAGTTGCACTTCCAACAATACGGACAGAACTAGTTGTCTCGCTCGCGGAGAGCCAGTGGATCATAGGAGCATACGGACTCACATTGGCGGGATTCCTGATGCTCAGCGGCAGAGCAGGAGACATCTATGGGCAAAAGAAACTGTTCGTCTTCGGAATCGTCCTGTTTACAGTCGCCTCTTTTACAGGAGGATTGGCCCCATCCCTTCTCTCCCTGATTGTATCCAGAGCGATTCAAGGCGTAGGAGCCGCCATCTCCACCGCCACAGCCTTCGCGATTCTCGTAACAACATTTCCTGAGGGAAGAGAAAGAAACCGCGCTCTAGGCATATTCGTCGCAGTACTATCAGCGGGCTTCGCTGCAGGGTCCATCTCCGGAGGGGTCCTGACGGCTGCGTTCGGCTGGAGGTCCGTCCTCTTTGTCAACGTCCCGATCGGCATTGTCGCTGCCGTTCTCTCCCAGAAGTTTCTGGTAAACCACCCCGGGCGAGCACTGGACAAGCACCTGGATCTACCGGGTGCTCTGGCCGTAACGAGTGGACTAGTGCTGCTTGTATACGCATTGACAAATGCTGCAACCGACGGCTTCGTATCGGTTCAAACGATTCTGCCCCTTGGACTTTCTGCTGTCGTCCTGGCCGGATTCGTGGCAATAGAATATCGTTCCCAGTCGCCGCTTATGCCGCTGGCTTTCCTGCGACGCGGCACGGTCTTTACGGCGAACGTCCTGGCGTTGTTACTAACTGCATCCGCTGGAGGAGTAGTCTTCATACTGACCACCTTCCTTCAGCAAGTATCGGGCTACTCTGCTCTGGTTGCAGGCCTTGAATTTGTCCCTGCTGCAATGATCTTCTTCTTTGTGGGAGGCTTTGGCTCATCACGCCTCGTAAACCGTTTCGGGTTGAAACTCGTCCTCGTAACCTCAATGACCCTCATCACTCTGGGTTCTGCTCTACTTACTCAGATCACCGTCAATAGTGGGTACGTCGGCGTGCTGCCGGGCATGCTTATCTGGTCGCTTGGAGCAAGCATCGGATTTCCCGCACTGAATATCGCCGCACTGGCCGGAACCAAGCCGGGAGAAGAAGGCCTTGCCTCAGGAATAATTGGTACTTCTCAGCGAGTTGGCTTCCCACTGGGACTCGCGATACTGCTGACAATTGCAACTGTTACGGATCCGCCGCCGGTTGGAGCTACAAGCCAGTTAGGATCTTTGACAGGTGTCGTCACTGGATTCCAGTACGCATTCTTAGCCTCCACGATTATCAGCGCAATAGGACTATTGATCGCTCTACGCGTCAAGAACCCCAGAATGAGGACTGAACAACCGATCTTCAGCTAAAGCGCTTTTTCCTGCATTCACTCAAGGGGGCGTTTACAAGTACTATTGCACGCTCCATTCGTGGATGAAGGGAAACCTCACAGTGACTGCCTAACAGCTAGGGGCCGTCTCAAAAGTGTAAGATAATCTTCAGCATGAGCAAGCACTAAGTACTCGATCATCGTAGCACGAGTGGCAAGTTCCTGAAATCAGGCAGAGCCCTCTTCTAAGGTTCTATGCAGTTCCCGAGTTATTCCGCGTTTCGAGGCTTGAAGGCGGGAGCGGTAGGCGGTGTTGTAGGCGCTCTGGTTCTGGGTGTTCTGGCAGGTCTCAGCGCGTTCGTTCTTGACCAGGAAGTGTTCTACGTGACCATTGCCGGGAAACTAGGATTGCCTTCTCCCTTCCTGTCCGGATGGGCAATACATTTTGCTGTGGGTATAGTCGCCGGGGGAATATTCATCGCAACAACCGCTCTGTTCAAACGGTTCGCACTTGATACAACCCGGAAGAGCTTCTGGGTTGGCCTACTGGGAGGGATAGCCATCTGGGTTCTTGTGTATGTGCCGATTACCGATCTTCTCGCCCCAGCGGACCTTTCGAACCTGATGTTCGACGGAGGCAGCTTCATCTTCCACCTAGTCTACGGGGTTGTAACGGCTCTCGTCTCCCTCTCTCTCATACGCCGGAGCGTCAGGACGAGAACACTGGCCCTCACTCGCTAGACGTGGACTAGATCGTTTTGAGAGTGACCACTTGGAGCGAGTCTATCTTATTCCCTACAGGGTCGAAAAGCGTGGCGGTATCCCCTTCGTTGTTCCAGACGAAAGCAAGTCTTCCCCAGTGTAGGACCCACTTTGATGGCTTTCCTTCTTCGAACGAATCTGTCCCTGGCCCAGTGTGAATGTAGGCTTTCTCACGTGAGGAAAGGGAGACTATATCCGGAAACGTGTAGACGTGGCGTCTCGCCCCCGTAGCAGTCTCATCTGTCAGGGTCCATCCCGCTAGGGAGATTTTTTCGTTTCCTTCGTTTTCTAGAACAACAAATTCTTCGTTTAGTCTGTCAGAAGCGTCTCTTCCATGTGGAATGTGGTTGATATGTTCAATGATAATTCGGTTAGAGGTCTTCATAGAGTGAATATTGGAGAAATCCGATATAAGAGTTGAAGGGATGATCTTAGTTCTTAAGGACCACAGAGTTACGTTTGACTTATGGCGGGACGAGCTTCGTCGGCTAAGGGCCTGGAGTGGGTCGAGGCCAGGGTCTCGAACTATGAAGAGATGAAGAAATTCTATAGAGGCATTCTGGATCTGTCATTGAACTTCGAGGAGGAGCGCAAAGATTTCATCCAGTTCAAAGTGGGCCCGTCAAAAACCTACCTTGCTCTGCTGGACACTAAAAAGACAGGAATGACACGGTCGAAGGGTTTCGTTCCAACATTCGAAGTACCTGATCTTGACAAATTTATCCGGTCTATGAAGGAGAAAAGGGTGAGAGTTGGCAGAAGAGTAGCGGAGGGCGATCATGTCCGTCTGGTTGATTTCTACGACCCCAACGGCAATCTCCTCCAGGCATTTGAGTGGAAACAAAAAAAGTGAGGCTGCTCTCGGAGGGCATTCGCAGAATTAGCCACGTCAGGGTGAGGCTGAGTCTGCGTTTTCGGAATCACGGTTCTGCCTCGCTTAAGTAGCGCGCACCGGAGAAACAAGGGTCCATACTCTATCGGGGTCTAACTGCGTTTTGTCCAAGGGCTTCAGCAAATGGATCTACCGTCTAACACTGGCAAGATGGTACTACAATTATGCGTGGGGCTGGGTCATAGGATACTTCCTCAGCACCTTCACGATGATTGTGACGATCTACTACCTGATACCCGGTTTACGCGATCTGGTCTCGTTTCCATTATTTCTCGGGAGTTCGGGAATCTTTCTCGTCGGGGGAGGTTGGGTGCTGGGGAAGGTGTTGGTGAAACGGTTCAAAATCCAGCCGATAGAGAACTATATTTCGAGTGAGGTTAACCCGTTTACGAATGCTTCGTTGACGGCGAAGGAGAGGGTGTACTGGAATGCGATGGTGGTCTTGCTAAAGAAGGAAATGGCGAGAGCGCCGGACACTGAGGTGCAGAAGTGTGTCGAACAGATGAACATGTACATCCATGGTCAGGTCCCGTTCAACTTCGACGAGCTAGACAACTTCCAACTAGGCGAACAACAGGATCTCGGCGTGCCCCTGTCGAAGAACGTGACGAAATTGTCTCTGGCTACGGAGCTGGACGAAGGCCCAGAGGCAGCAGTGTCAAACTAGGAGCATGCCCATCTTTGCCACCGACTGGTTTTGCCAATTCTGATAATCCTCAGAAAGACCTAAGTCGTCAATTCCAGATCTAACGCCCTGTCGTCTCATGCTCAAAACAAAGTTCACCGAGTTAACGGGTTGCAGAGTGCCGATACAAATGGCAGCCATCGGATCACTTGCAAGACCGCCGCTGGCTGCCGCCGTTTCTAATGCTGGCGGTCTGGGCATGCTACAACTGTCAGGTTTCACGCCGGAGCAAGCGACAAGGTCGCTGGACGAAGTTCGAAAACGCACCCGAAACGTGTTTGGAGCTAACTTCATCGTCACAGAAGCGTGGTATCCTGATCTGGAAGAGCTTCGGGAAGTTGTAGAGACCGCTTCGAAACATGCCAAGGTTGTCGAGTTTTTCTATCGCCAGCCAGATTCGTCGCTTGTCGAGCTAGTGCACAAGAACGGAGCGTTAGCCTCGTGGCAAGTAGGCTCGAACGATGAGGCAGTGGCCGCAACTAAGGCTGGTTGTGATCTGATTGTCGCTCAGGGTATCGAGGCTGGCGGTCATATCCGGGGGAAGATCGGGTTACTCTCTTTGCTCGAGCAAGTATTGGATTCTGTTACTGTGCCGGTGTTGGCGGCGGGTGGTATTGGCAGTGGCAGGGCGATGGCCGCCGCGTTAGCCGCGGGTGCGTCTGGGGTCCGGGTTGGGACGCGTTTCATAGTTGCTGAAGAGGCGGAGGCTCACCCTCAGTACCAGAAAGCGTTGATCGGGGCGGAGCCGGAGGATACCGTTGTTACGGAGGTCTTTTCAGAAAACTGGCCCAACGCGCCGCACCGTGTCCTGCGGTCGAGCGTCGAGGCCGCTCAGGCGTTCAAGGGAGAAATCGTTGGACAGCGAAGGCTCGCGTCAAGTGGTGAGATGGCACCAGCGAAGCGTTTCGAGTCGATCACCATGACCCGGGACACGACCGGGACGCTTGAGGCTATGCCTCACTGGGCCGGAGAATCGGTCGCTAGTGTCGAGAAGGTCCAGCCGGCAGCGTTGATCATAGACGAGCTCATGTCGGAAGCAGAGAGGCTCCTGCACAACTGGAAGTAGAGACCCTCGCCAGCACTGAACTAACCCGGCGGAAAATGGTCCATCTCGTAAACTCTATTATCGCAAACTAGTTCTCGCGGTCTCTAGTAATGCTGCGAAGGTTTCGCATAGGTGCATTCCGCCCGGCCCTGTCCTTCATCGGTCTATTGTCATTCATTACCAGCTTCTTCGGGTCACGGCTTTTTGCGACACTCAATCCTACGATCGTGATTCAACAACAAGGAATTCACTTCCACCATTTCTGGTATGGGATAGCTTTGATGGGGATTGCAGGGTGGCTTGCGATTACCTGGAAGAGTGAGCGGCTTGACAGGGCATACGCGGTGATGTATGGTCTCGGAGCCGGGTTCATCGGCGACGAGGTCGGACTCCTACTTACTCTCAACAACTACCAGTCTGAGCTGACCTATGATTTTTTCATCGGAGCCATCTCGGCTAGTGTCCTTCTTCTCTTAGTCATCCGGTATCGTGTCGTGCTGAAGAGAGAAGTGTCGTATCTGATGACCCGCGAAGGGCTGGCTCTTCTAGGCGTGTTCGTTACAGGATTCTCTTTCATCCTCTTTGCGTTCGGGTCGTTGAGCTTCGGAACGCCCCTCGCTCTCGTTGGAATCATCGTCATACTCAGAGAGGTATTCGTGAAGCATGACACTGTTCTTGAAGGTAGAATGCCTAGAGGCGTCACCGTCATCGCGGCGTTGTCCATTCTCGGTGGGGCAAACCTCATACTTGCCGGAGTTGGAAACATTCTCTTTCCGCCAGTTAATGTGTCCGACCTTGCAGGAGCAGGTCTCTCGTCCGGAACTATTGGACTAATCTCAACAATATTTTCGCTTCTGGCGTTCGTCGCATTGGGTCTGGGCTCTCTCAAGATTCTGGCGGGGCTGGTGCTCCGGACGGGCAAGAGCTGGGCTTGGAGTCTTGGAATAGCAACAAGCATATCTTCGATTTTCTTGGACGCATCCTCGCTGGGTACAAGTCCTGAATTGCTTTCTGGATTGCTCACAGGGAACGGTATCGAGTTTCCGACATCCATCATCGCGATTATCTATCTTACGAGGCCGTATGTGAAAGCCTTCTACAGAAAGGCCCTCGGCGGTCCCAGAAACGAAAAGCTCTGAACCAGGGATTGTTCGGATCAACCGTTGAAGAGCGGGATCAGGGGCGTCGCCAGTATGCTGAAGAGAAGAATCGCTAGAACCGCTGCTGTCAAGTAGACAAACATCCTGTCCTTCTCGGCGGCGAAAAGGAAGAGAGAAAGTGCGACTCTCGCAACGGGAGTGGCGAGAAGTACGAGGAAGCCTAGCTCTATCAACGAAAAAGGGTCGAGAGATCCAAGTCCTATGGCTATGCCAGTGAGGCTGACCGGGAAGGTGCCGTGGGGAACTAAGCTTGGATTGTATGCGAGGTATGCAGACGTATCGTCGAGGGAATGGTTAGCCACGAATAGTGTTGTTCCGATGGCGATTATGATGCCCGAAAGAACGACGCCGGCCCTCAGTACTATTCCGAGGATGTTGTTCATCGAACTGGGATCTTTCAGGTTCACCGTCTAACCCTCTGTTTCTCCTGGTCCCGCATCAGAGTTAGAATCCTAGTGCTCTGATGATCATTTCTATGGCTGAGGCTGCTAGGACGAGTGCGAAGATCTTTCTGACCGCAGTATTCCTTGCGCTTACCAGGACGCGTGTTCCGAGGGATGCGCCGATTAGGATGCCTAGAGCGACTGGCGCGGTTATTAGCGGGTTGACGTCTCCCCGCGCGAAGTAGATTCCTGCGCTCGCGGCTGCCGTGACTCCGATCATGAAGTTCGAGGTTGTCGTAGAGACTTTCATCGGAAGTTTCATCACAATGTCCATGGAGAGAACCTTGAAAGTTCCGCTTCCGATTCCGAGGAGCCCGGAGATCAATCCGGCTGCGAGCATGCCTGCTAGACCTTTTCCGGGGTTTGTGGCATCGTACTCGATCTTCCTACCATCACGCTCGACGTAGTCGCCTCGTAGATTGAGTTTCTCTGCGAGTCCTTTGAGCTGTTGTTTCGGGGGATATTCTTCGCCGATCTTGCGTATGAGGGGTATGAGGGAGATGATGAGGATGGTTCCGAAGATGGCTTCGAGTATCGTGGCGCTGAGGTATGCGGCGATGGCTGCGCCGATGATGGCGCCTGTGGTTGTGGCTGTTTCGAGGAACATGCCGATTCTCAGGTTTGTGATCCGGTCCTTGACGTAGGTGGCTGCGGCGCCGCTGGAGGTTGCGATTATCGAGACGATGCTCGCTCCGATGGCATAGTGGATGTCTACGCCGAGGAAGAGTGTGAGGATTGGGATCACGATCAGGCCTCCGCCTATTCCAACAACTGATCCCAGGGCACCGGCCGCTATCGAGGCGACGAACAGAGTCAGAAAGAACTCGATTACGATCATTAGCGAAGGGTCGGGCCTACGGTTTCTTAATTAAACCACGGCGGCTTTCTTGAAACCAGCTGGAAACCACTCTTGCGTCACAAGATGCAATCGCTAAGACCCCCCTCTGATAGAGAATATTTGCTGTCTGGCGCTGATAACGGGCGAGACGGGTTGATCAGGGTAGAATATGGGCTCGATCTCGTTTTGGAACAGGACGCTTGGTTGTCCGGCTGTTTCCGAACGAAAATTTTAGGCATGTCTCAGACCCGAGATCAGGGCTGATTATGAGCGATTCTGGACGAGGTAAAACGTTCACGAAGGGTGGGGCGCGGGAAAATCGACCGCCCCGGGGGGTCGAGAAAAGCATGCTTATTTTTTGAAAGGCCGGGTACTGCTCACCATAGGGGTTTCTGAAGGGCTCTCCTAATCCGACCTATGGTTGTCGATTCCAGCCTGAAGAGCAGGTTCAAGCCTAACCCGCTCAGCACGAATCCGGTAAGAACCAAAACCGGACCCCGGACCGCGGACGGGCCAAACTCGTTGAACAAATCGTAGGGAAGCAGAACTCCCAAGATTGCCAATATCACTCCCGCTGGAAACATTATGGAACCCAGAACCTTCCGGCCTTCGACGCTCTTCGGGAGAACTATCCATGAACGACCTAGGAGGGACAAGGTGGCTCCCGTCAAGCCTAACCAGTAACCGGGACCCAAAGTGAAGTGGCATCCAAAGGCAGGACAGGGGATTACGACGGAAGACCCGTCCCACAACCCAGCGACAGTAACCAACACCCCGAATCTCGAGAACAAAGTCAGGATGCTGCCGACTACGATTAGCTGAGGTACCCCCTGAGACACCGAGTAAGAGTCGAGGGGATACCATGGATAATCTCC
>VBBD01000020.1:48816-56066 GCA_005882895.1 Candidatus Bathyarchaeota archaeon
GCGGATGCTAAAACATGCTTTACTAGGACTTTCAATTATAGAAAATCAAGATCGTCCGGACTAAAAAGCAAAGCGTTGTCTCTCTAAGCTCGGTTTGGTGTAGCAATTCACTCAAATGACGCGCGTCCACCCTTCTTTGTAGCTCTGATGTTCTCGACAGCGATATTTACAGTTGCAGAGCCTTGAGTATCACAAGGGTGGTCGGGGATCGAAGTATCTGATGGAAGCGCGCGAAAAAACAAGCTTCCAGATTTTGACACGCTCTGGGATCATGACCATCCGGGCGCTTCTGAGAGGAGGTTCCGTGAGCTTCTACCCGTAGCATTGGATTCTAGGGATTTCCCGTATCTGACGCAGCTTCTGACCCAGATAGCAAGGGCCGAGGGCTTACAGCGAAAATTCCAGGACGCGCACGAGACATTGGACCGGGTCGAAAAGGCCTTGCTCAAGGCGGAGGCGGACGATAAGACGAGAGTTCGGTATCTGCTTGAGCGTGGAAGGGTCTTCAATTCGTCGGGAAAGCGGGACGAGGCTCGGCCCCTGTTCCTTCAGGCATTAGATCTCGCTGTCAAAACCAAAGACGACTTCAATGCTGTAGACGCGGCTCACATGATGGCGATCGTCGAGCCAACCGAGAAACAGTTGCAGTGGAACTTGAAGGCGCTGGACCTTGCTGAGAACTCGACGGATGAAAAGGCGAGGAAATGGAAGGGCAGCCTCTACAACAACATCGGCTGGACATACTTCGAGCAACGACAGTTCGAAGAGGCGCTTCTCATGTTCGAGAAAGCTCGAGAATTCCAGGAACAACAGGGCGACCCAAACAAGATCATGATAGCAAAATGGTGCGTTGCCAAGACTCTCCGGATGATGGATCACACCGAGGAGGCCTTGGAAATGCAGCGCGACCTGTATGAGCAGTATCAGGCGGCTGGCAGGAGGAGCGGATACGTCTACGAGGAGATAGCCGAATGCTTGACTGTAATGGGTCAAGAACAAGAGGCTCAGGCATGGTTCGCAGCCGCCTACGAGGAACTCTCAAAGGATCCGAGGCTCGCAGACGAACAAGACAGGCTGGACCGGCTCAAAGAACTAGGAAAAGTTGGCAGGCCGGAAACGCCCGGAAGTTAGGGGCACGTCCCTTCGCGAGGCTTTCCACGTTCAGAGCAGGGAAACGATGAAGAGAGATTTGAACGAACTTTCAAATTCTGGAGCGACATGGTTGTTCGGGAACAAAAACGAACCGAAATTTGGTTCACTCAATTCGATGCACGCCACCGAGTAATGTCCCGTGAGACAACTAGATCCGGACTGATCCTCCCTTGATATTGTCTATTGAGGAATTAGGTCTCATAGCACTGTTCGCCCTGGCCTTCGCCAACGGCGCCAACGATGCAGGAAAAAGCGTGGCGTCACTGATGATGCCGGGACTCTCAGGCTCACCTCCGAAACGCAAGCCGCTGATCTGGGGAGGCATCTTCACTGGCATTGGAAGTGTCTCCGCAATCCTGATCTCGGGAAGACTCTTCACCGTCTTCACGCCGCAGAGCCTCCTACGTACTACGCCGGAGTCTTCTTTCGTTCTGGCGGCGCTTGCTGGTGCGACCTTGTGGATTCTTGCCGCGACTCTTCTGCGATTGCCTGTTTCCTCGACGCATGCGATCATAGGCGCTCTCGTCTTGCTGGCGGTCTACCTGTTCGGAGTATCAGTGGTGCAATGGGGTTTCCTATTGTACAGGGTTGTGTTGCCGTTGGCCGGGGGACCGATAGCGGCGCTCGTGGGAGTCTATCTTCTGGATCGGCTGACGCGTCGAACAGGTGCACCTGGTAAGGAACGGCCTCGACTGGCCAGCATAGCGCACTGGGGGTCCGGAGCGGCGACCGCTTATGCGAGAGGGATTAACGATGCCCCAAAGATGGCAGCTCTCGGAGCATTTTTCCTCCTCGCGAATCCCTCTGAGGCGGGCTGGGTTCCTTACTCGATTGTGGCGGTCGCGGTCTTGCTTGGCTCATTGGCATTGGGCCATCGGGTAGCAGTGACAGCTATTGGCAAGCATGCTTCGCTGGACCAGGTCCAAAGGTCGAAGGCTGGGGCGGCCACAGCATTAGTGGTGTCTGCTGGAGCGTTTCTCGGAGCGCCCATGTCCACGACCCAGGTTCACGAAGGATCGAGCGCCGGGATTGGTGGGCAAAAGAGCGTCATCAGATCCTCGCTGAGATCGATGCTATTGCCATGGGTGGTGACCCTGCCGGCCGCAGGCGTCCTCGCAATTGCCATGTCCTATCTTGGTGCAATGATCTAGAAAACGCGGATGGGAGACACGAGATACATGACTCGCTCAGATGCGACAATCTTAGGATTGCTGGAAAGGGAGGACAGATTTATCTCAAGTCTTTGCCCCGTTTTGCAGCATGCTACCACCTGAAGAGTCGATTCGAGAAGTTGTCAAGGACTGCATGAACGCCTGGAACAAACACGACGCGAAAGCACTTGCATCGCTCTACGCGAAAGACGGCGAGTTCACCAGCTGGATGGGCCAAGGGACGACTGGGCAGGGCGCCATTGAGAAATACCACGAATCATGCACAATTTGGACTTAACAGCGATACCCCTGACCGTCTCTAACATCAGAACAAGTTCTTGACTCTACAGCCACAGGTTGCGGAAGATTTCTAGATTGTCTCTGTTATTTCCAAGGCCCGGTCTGGGGGCTTCGTTTCCTTTACGTCTAGATTCTCTATCGTGACTGGTTCTATCTGATCAGCAAGGTTGAACTGGAATATTTTCGAGTAGAAGTACAGCTCGGCCTCGTAGGATCTTTTGATGTTCTCCGCTCGTCGGAAGCCGTGTTGTTCCCATTCGTAGGCTAGGTAGGCGACGGGGAGACCCTTCGCCTTGACCGCTTCAAAGATCTTCTCGGACTGGTCCGGAGGCACGACTTTGTCCTCCAGCCCCTGGAACAGGATTAGGGCTGAGGATATGCCGTCAACATGGTCTATGGGTGATCTCGCGCGATAGATGTCCCGGCGTTCGGGGTAGGGTCCAACGAGCCTGTCAAGGTATCGGGATTCGAACTTGTGGGTGTCCTTGGCTAGGAGTTCTAGGTCGCTGACGCCGAAGTAGCTTGCTCCCGCCTTGAATGTGGCTGTGAAGGCGAGGGCGCAGAGGGTTGTGTAGCCTCCAGCACTTCCTCCCCGGATACCGAGTCTCTCTCCATCCGCTTGTCTACGACTGGCCAGGTATCGGGTGGCGTTGACGCAGTCTTGGACGTCTACGATTCCCCAGTTGTCATTAAGTCTCAGCCGATAGTCTCTGCCGTATCCGGTGCTGCCGCCGTAGTTGACGTCTACGACTCCGATTCCACGACTTGTCCAGTACTGTATCTCGTATCGTAGGATGGATGGGCTGGCGCTGGTGGGACCGCCATGACTCACAACTAGGAGAGGTGGCCTTTCACCTTCGGGTGCTTCATATTCAGGGTTCTTTGGAGGATAGAAGAACGCGAAGGCGGTTCGTCCATTCTCCGTAGGGAACTCGATCGCGTTTGGAGTCGAGATGTACTCTCTGCCTACGGTGATTTCTCGTGATCGGTGTAGGATCTCCGTCTCCTTGGATTCGAGGTCTATATGTACTATGGACGAGGGTTCGGTGGCGGGTCCTCCGATGAGGAAGACCTGTCCGTTTTTCGCGGCTAGATTGCCCCAGATGATCTGGTTGACAGGTGTCTCTATGGGCTTGAGAGTTTTCTTTGTTGGATTGAGGCTTGCTAGATGCCAGAGCCCGTCCTTCGTGTAAGCACAGATAATATGATTGGAAGAGTCGAAGACGAAAGTGTGAGATCCGAACTGCCATTGGGGGAGGCCGAATTCAGCCTCCATTGGGTAGAGCGGCTCGATCTGGTTGTTGTGCTGGCGATAGAGGTTCCACCATCCTGTCCGGTCGGAGCTGAAGTATAGCATGCCATCCGGTGACCATTCGGGTTGGTAGATGGATTCTTCCAATCCTCCTGCCACCTTCTCGGATTTTCCCAGAGAACCGTCGGGCTTGACATCGGCAACCCAGAGTTCTGTCCCGTCCCAGGGCATGTTGGGATGGTTCCAGGTGAGCGAGGCGAGCTTGGACCCGTCGGGGCTCAGCCGCGGGGTTGAATAGAAGTCGTTGCCGGAGACGAGGATCTTGCCTTCTCCCTCTTTCTCCAAGTCAAGGCTGACTATGGTGGTGACAGCTTGCCCTGTCTTGACGGTGTGGTCTTCGCGTACTGAGATGATACGGTTTCTTGCACGGTCGATGATGCCGTCCGCATATCTCATGTCTACTGGCGGAGTTAGAGGCTTGGGATCTGAGCCCGGGTCTTGGCGGTAGAGACGCTGGTCGGTATAGTTGGAAAAGTAGACTGTTCCGTTCTGTACGAGGTAGCATCCGCCCCCGTATTCGTGAACTCTTGTCCGGGCGCTGAAGCCTAACGGGGTAACATCAGTCAGCATGCCATCCAGTTTTCTCTGGACGATAACGTTCCTGCCTTTGTCCGCGGGACGAAGCTCGTTCCAGTACACGTCATCTCCGTCAATTCTTAGCTCGTCAAGCCCAACATACGTTGATGCTAGGAGTTCTGCGGTGATGGGTGATTTCCAGGAGCCGTAGGGAGCCAGTTGTCTCGGCATGAGAAACACTCCCGGCCATGGTGTCTCCGGAATAAGAGTGTACCTGAGAACACGGCGACGTATGCTCCAGTCTAAGCAGGACCCAAGGTACACTCCGCTTAACTGGCCGAAGCCAATCGCGTTCTATAGTGACGGTCCGTGGAGCCGACCGGGATCAAGGTTCTCGATGATCTTCTAGGAGGCGGGTTTCCCAGACCCTCGGCCGTCGGAATAACGGGCCCGGTGGGTAGCGGCAAGTCGACTCTTGTGAAGCAGATAGCTGCCGCGGCGTTGGAACGTGACTTTCGGGTTCAGTACTTTGCTGTTGACGAGTCCGCTGAGGACGTTAAGGACACTATTGCTTCTTGGGGGGTGGACGTGAGCCGGTATGAGTCTGAGGGGAAGCTCTCTTTTGTCGACATGTTCGCGCTGGGAGTTGAGAGGCTTGCAGAATCGTATCCGATGGAGCAGCCCGAGCAGATCGTCGACAGTACGATGAAGTTCTCCGATCTTATCGCTCAGGGCCGAAGCTTCACTCTCAAGCATCTGGGCAAGAAGACGATGGGAATAATGGACTCGCTGACGCCCTTCTTCCTCATGGTCGAGGCGAAGAAGGTCTTCCAGTACGGACAGGTCCTGAAGTATGCTACAAGGTTCGCGAAGTCAATTGGTATCGCGACTCTTCACACGCATGTCTTGGACGAGACTATAGAGAATGCTATGGTCAACTTCGCCGATATTGTCTTGGACATGGAGAAACGGAAGAGTGAAGGAGTCAGTCATGGTGGAACCTTGAGGCTTGTCAAGATGGGCAAGACGGCTCCTGCCTCGAGAGGCTACTACTACGAGATGACCGAGAACGGAATAGACATCAGCACCGCACCAATGATATAGCAACCCGCGACGCTTTGTTTCTCCTGCATCTAGTTCTCGATAGTGAACATATTCTTCTGTGGCGACCGGGTTGTCAGAGTGAAGGGGACGACCAGTCGGCTTTATCTGAATGAACGTCGGAAGTGATTCCGGGAGAAAGAATTCATTGGCCGCGCTTCCTCCTCTTGAGCCTCCAAAAGAAGATCAGCGAAAGGTCAAGCTGACAATCATCCTCTTCACGCTCTTAATCACGGTTCTCGTTGTTGAATCTCTCGCGACACCCTTTGTCATCACGGTGTATAGCAAAGGCTGCTGGTCAGCCACAACCGGAGGAGTATTCCAGCGAATAAGCGTTCAAGGTTGCGGCAATGGCACTTGGGTGATGTTCGACCTCTACGCGGTTGTTCACCCTCAGACGGTCTCCGGAACGAATGA
The DNA here is from genome assembly GCA_005882895.1 of Candidatus Bathyarchaeota archaeon. Classification (GTDB taxonomy): domain Archaea; phylum Thermoproteota; class Bathyarchaeia; order 40CM-2-53-6; family 40CM-2-53-6; genus 40CM-2-53-6. The sequence goes on from VBBD01000020.1 coordinate 54,766, forward strand.
TCTGAGTCTAGTTCTGACAAATGGAGTCGGCTTTGGAGGTTCGTGTCTTGGGGGATCAGTCTGCAGTACGCTCAATCTCTTCCTCTACGGGCCACAAAGCCCGATCAAATGCCAAGGATGTATCATTACAACCGGCTTGTCTAATCCTATTGGGGACTGGTTTGGAGGCGCAAACAGTACCCTAGCTACTGGCCCACCACTTTTCACGATAGCTCTGCTTGTTTATCTAGCAATGTCCTTTCGAAGAGCGCCGAAAATCTACCGAGGCTATTTGAGGGGAGAAAGGGGACAGGTGAGCTGGACAGCCTTCTCACACGGAGAGAAGACACTAACAGTTTTCGCTCTAGGCTTCCTAGGCTACAGATCGTACCAGTTCATCGCGACTATGCTTTACCTGTACGTGACTCCTGTTCCCACTCTATCATTTCCGTTCCAGGACCTAATCTCGTTTCTATCAGCTATCTGGCTCATGCACTACCTATGGTGGAGGTTTCCATTGAAGACGCATCCTTCGAGCATTATGACGGTAGTTCCGAGCAGCAAGGTTCCTGGCGATCACGATCAACCATCCCTCTAGGCACGCTTTTATCAAGCAATCACTCGTTCGCAATCACCAATGCAATCTGTTACGAGCAAAGTGAAGCCCATTCCCGAGGGTTATCATTCCCTCACTCCTATCGTGACTGTCGAAGGAGCAGTGAAACTGATAGACTTCCTCAAACAAGTGTTCAACGCCCAAGAAGAGGAAGTGTACAAGGGTCCTGATGGCCGAGTAATCCATGCCGAACTGACGATCGGCGACTCTATCCTGATGCTTAGCGACGCGAACCCGGAATTCCCGGCGCTTCCTGCAATGATTAACGTCTACACCGAGGATGTCGATGCGGCCTACAGGCGAGCGCTCAAGGCAGGTGCAACCTCTCTGAGGGAGCCGTCTAACCAGTTCTACGGAGACCGGACCGCAGGCGTCAAAGATGCTCACGGCAACCAGTGGTGGATCGCCACGCATGTCGAGGACGTGTCCCAGGGAGAGCTGGAGAAGCGAATGAAAGCTCGTCAATCCCAGTAGTCCTGTCACACAGGTCTCTGCCTTTGGGTTAGAGGCCGCTATTATTCGGCGTGCCTCATCAATCCTAGGAAGAGTGGTTGAACAGGGTCAGCTTCGCAGGATTTGTGAGTGTCGCACTAGCATGCCTCACGTTCGCGGCTACCGAATGGTACTACATTAGAGAACAAACCAGCGGCGGCTGGTCCTCCGCATACGGAGATCCTCTGACCGTACTTCCAGCTCTGGGGATCGC
>VBBD01000050.1 GCA_005882895.1 Candidatus Bathyarchaeota archaeon
AATTGGTTCCTCAGATCTGCAATCTTGTACTGTCTGAGATCTACTCTGTCTAGGGTGATTTTTCCCTGAGTAGGGTCAAAGAATCGAAGAATGAGGCTGGACAATGTTGTCTTGCCCGAGCCGGTGGGCCCAACCACTCCAAGGCATGACCCAGGTTCTAAGACGAAAGAAACATTCTGCAGTACAGAGCGTCCCTGCTGATAGCTGAAGGAAACGTCTTCGAAAACGACTCGTCCATTTGCTCTTGCCAACTTTAACGCATTCGGGGCTTCCTTCACATCAGGTTCTTCGTCGAGAATCTCGAGGAATCGGTCCATCCCAGCAAACGCCTTTTGGACGTCAATTATGCGCTTTCCCACGTCTCTAAGTGGGCCGTAGATCTGCGTGAGGTAATAGTTCACGATCAACAATCCTCCAAGAGTCAGAGTGCCCGATTGAACATGGCCGATTCCTACGTAGAGAACCGCGGCCAATCCGACCGCTGTTACAAGGCCCATTAGGAGATTGTAGACTCCCCCCTCGACGAAGACCTTGAGGGCAGCTCTGGCACTTTCGCTATAACGGGAGAAGAACTGTTCATTTTCCCGTTCTTCCTGGCCGAAGGCTTTCACCACTCTGGACGCGCTTAGTGACTCCTGCGCGCCAGACATTGCTGCACTCTCAGAAGTCTTCACCTTCTTCCACCCGGCTCGGAGCCGCTGCCGGTACACGAACGTGAACAACAGCATGAACGGTGCAACTGCCATGGCTATCAACGCCAATTCCAAGTCAAGAACCAGCATAACCAGAATCATCCCGACAACAGTGAAGACGGAAGTGACCAGCGGCGGCAGAGTATCAACGGCCAGAAGCTGGAGCCAGAGCGCGTCGTACTGGACCCGGTACGTCGAGTCACTAACACCCTTTGTGTCATGATAAAGTATGGAGAGGCGTTGCATCTGTCGGAAGAGACGGGCACGAGTCTCAAGCGTAATGCGGTTTCCAACCTTGTTCGTTGCCCAGACGTTCAACAATTGTTGAACGTTAATGAGGACCGTGCCGACCACGAGTATCCCTATGGCGATCACAACTAGGGCCTGCGCTGAGACCTGCGACAGGTTTGTTGTGATGATTCTGAGATAGCCGGGGAGAGGCCGAGCTCCAAGGACATTGTCCACTATTATCTTGATTGGCAGCGGGCTTACTAGGGCAAGAGGGATTGCGGTCAGCGAGATGGCAAAGACGAATAAGATCGATAACATGTAGGGCCGTAGTTCGGATAGCACCCTTTGCAACATTCTCGGCTTGCGTGTTTGAAGTTGAGGTGGCCGCACCGGGGCTTGCTGGGGAAGCATTCTGGCTACCCCCAATCTTTTCCGATTCTCTCGGTAGTTAGCGGTCAGCAAGCCAATACTCAAAGCGAGTCCTGCAGTTATGATGGTGATGAGGGTCGTTGTGGAGAGGTTGTAGGGTAGCTGAGCATCAAAGCTGAGTCTGGAATTGGAGTCGATTTCGTAGGCGAAGATAATCCAGAAGAGAAGGAAGGCGATGAAGAACGTTTGTATGTAGGCGAATCTCATTTGTTAGCTTGCACCGAACCGCTTTACGGTCTCCCGCAACGTATCCGCTGCCGATCCTGCGTCTCCGAGAGCACGTATCGCGACGAGGATTGCCATTAGCGCCCATGTGGCGCTGGGAATCCGGGCTCCAGAGAGTCCAGCTATGATCGACATCAAAGTGGAAACAGTGGCTAGGAGAATTGCTAATGAGTAGTATTTTGGGGTGACTCTGAAGTGCAAGAACTGTTTTCCCGGGGCATGCTCTTCGACGGCTGCTAGTAATCGTCCGCCTCCGAACAAGCCCCCTCGGACCTCTAGATCCCAACGGTCATAGTCTCCGCCCGCTGTCACGACCGCGCTGGCCTCTCTGAGCTGTCTCTGCAGATTTTCTAGGGTATCCTCAAGGCTTTCGCGTCGGTCACGCCACATCGTCAGTCTCGAGGTGCGAAGCTGGATCCTGGCCTCGGTCCCGTGTCTCCGCCATGGTGTGAGACCGCCCTTCAGCCTTCCTTCAAGGCGTGCTAGTGGTTGCAGTAGATGGAGAGCAAAGACTGTTGCTCGTAATCGCAACGCTTGCCAGAGACCTTTCCGTAACCTGTCCGGGAATTTTGCTTGGCGGGCGTTCATCCAAGCTTGAGAGATCGGGAGTGCCAGCGATGTAAGAATCAGCAGGCCGAATATGCTCGAAGCGCTCCAGCCTAGACTAAGAACGAACCCAATAGCCAGCGCACCGATTACCAAGTACCATTCCGGGCTAAGCGTTAGGGACCAGCGAGAGGGCGGAGCTTGATAGAGGGACTGGAAAGGTGCGCTGCCCCAGACGCCTTGATAGACACGGCCCCTGAATGAGGCGAGGTCTAACGGCAGGCCCTTTCCGTAGATGCGTCCCTGCCAGCTCACTTGGCTGGCGGAGTTGTACTTCTCAGGCCATTTACGTTCCAGCAACCCTTCGGCCCGGCCGTAGCCTACCTGTTGTCTCCAGAACTTCCGGATCGAGTTGCGCCGGTGGTGCCAGACGATCGCGGCGGGGGAGAACCCGATTGTTCCGCCTGCCTCCCGTAGGCGCCAGCAAAGATCGACATCATCGCCCGCGGCTCTGAAGACAGGGTCGAATCCACCGATCTTGTTGAGGGCGTCTTTCCTGAACATCATGTTGACTCCCGGAATATGCTCGGCGATATTGTCTGTGAGCAAGACGACGTTGGGATTTCCCGGTGAGTTCGCCACCGCATCGGCTTTCCATCCATCATTTGGTGGTGGAAGGTTGGGTCCCCCAACTCCAACATATTTTCCTTCGATGATGGTTTTGGCGAGAAACTTTAGCCAGTGAATATCGGGGTATGCGTCGTCGTCGATGAATGCGACCATTTCTCCAGTAGCCGCCTGTATGCCAGTGTTGCGGGCTTGACTGAGACCTCCATTCTTGGTGCGGATCAGTTGGACAGGATATTCTGAGGCTATTTGCGCGGTCGAGTCGGTAGACCCATCATCAACAACGATTGTTTCGAGGCCAGGGTAGTCGAGCTTTTGCAAACCGTCGAGAGTGTCTCGGATGGTCGATGCGCCATTGTAGCTGCAGACCACTACCGAGATTCTCGGCCAGTTTATGCCGGGTGGGAACGGGGATTCTTGGAAGGCTTGTCTGACAGCGCGAAGAGCAGGCTTTGGCGTTCGATCGCGGGTCGTCAGCCCGAATTTCCAGTCTTCTACCAGGTGTTTTCCGTGGTACCATTCGTCTGTCCAGGCGAAGACTATGACGCCGCAGCAGCCCTGCTTGAAGACTGCTCGGACCTGCCATTCCAGAGTGCTGGCTTGTTTCTCCTCGCCGTTGCGAAGGCTGTCCAGCCCGGTCTCGCTGAGGAGCACGGGACGATCATCGCTTAGGTTGTGTAGTCGGGAAAGATAGTCTTCGAAGGCTTGTCGTGATTCGAGGTAGACGTTGAAGGAGAGAAAGTCGAGGAAGGGGAGACGTAGGTATTCGGTCGAGGGGTAGTTCACGTAGGTTACGAGTGCGTCGGGGTCCTCTTGTTTGGCGGCGTGGTAGAGGTGTTGGATGAATTTCTCGACCTGTCGTCTTCCGTGCCAGCGGACGATCGAGGACGTAATCTCGTTTCCGATACTATAACAGAATACTGCGGGGTGGCCGGAGCAGCGGCGGATCCATCTCCTGACCTTGGCTTCGATCTCGTCTCTTCTGTCAGGCTGGTCCAAGAAGGCCATCTGCTCGCCCCAGTTGAGCCCGACCATCACCCGGAGACCGTTCTTCTGCGCCACATCAAGAAGCCAGCGAGGAGGACCAGTATGAACCCGTACAACATTGAACCCGTTCTTGGCGATCTCGGCAAAATCTCTCTCTACCATCTCACGAGCAAGGCGCTCTTCCCCGTTCTCGTCTATCTGGAAGGTGCCATAGCTGATGCCTCTAACCCAGAACTTTTCTTCGCCAACAAAGAGAAACTTCCCCTCCACTCTGGGGCGCGCATTGACAAATTTCCGTCTTGGCGGGGCTTCTAGTATCGCCTGCAACGTGTTCACGGCCTCGGCTCCATTCGAATGCTCAGGGACAATCCTGGTTGCCCGGAGCTCATCTCGCTTGGATGCTCGGGGCTAGCCTCTCGCTGAGAATTCTCAAACCATCCTCGAGCCTGACCCTCGGTTCGTAGCCGAGCAGTTTGTAGGATTTCCGGGGGTCGCCGATGAACTTGCGGACCTCGAAATCTTTCGCGTCGCTGGTAATGATCTTGGAATGGGACCCTACTAGGTTGACGATCATCTTGGCAAGGCTCGCGACGGATACACCTCTGCCTGTGACAAAATGGAAATCTTCTCCGAGCAGCTCTCGGTGACCGTCAAGGCACGACGTGTAGGCTTTCACTATTCCAGAGATAGTGTCGTCGATGAAGGTGAAGTCTAGAACCTGCTCGCCATCATACAGGGTTATGTCTTCTCCCCGGAAAGCTTGCATCATGAACGTCGGTATGACTCTGGATGGTAGGTCCCTGGTGCTTCCGTACACGTTGGAGAAACGGAATGTTAGATGGTTGACTGATCTGTCGAGCAAGGAGGTTGCTGAATAGGAAAGGCAGGTTCTCTCGGCACAGAGCTTGGTCATGCCGTAAATCGAGACGGGTTTTTTCGGGTGGTTCTCGTTCACCGGAAGATAGATTGGCTCGCCGTAGACTTCTCGGCTGGAGGCGTAGAACATTACGGGTCGGGTCTGAGCTTTTCTGCACGCTTCCAGAACGTTCAGTGTTCCCTGCTGATTTGTCTGCCAGCATTTGAATGGGTCTTCCTGTCCCCATGCAACCCGAGAGACGGCTGCAAAATGAAACACCGCGTCCTTACCGTCGACGATCTCGCGGACGGAATCGTAGTCGAGTATGTCGCCACGGACCTTGGCAGAGTTCAGGAAGCGCGTGTTGGAGTTGAACTCTAAATCATAAAGCGTGACATCTTCGCCCGACCCTTCTAGTTTTTCGGCGAGGTGGCTGCCAACGAATCCGTTGCCTCCGGTTATGAGAATTCTAGTGATGTGTTTTCACCCCAAATGATAGCCGAGCGAATCTGGGATACTCCCGTGCAAGTCCATGGAATTCTCGCGCACAAGAGCACCACCGGATCTCAATGAACGGCAGTTTCTATCGAATCCTTTACGATGGTCTATAAGCCTGTTGAGATCTCACCCGGTGGAGGGGATCCGTGGGTTGAAATATGTTGACATTGCAACCTAATGCAATACTTTGCTGAATCAACCCTCGCGGCTAGCGAAAATCCTTTTGATGATGTAAGCTGATAACGAACCAGTGACATGCGGCCTCTATTATCTCGAAACCGCTCGGCCCATGCTCAGGCGAATATCGAGTAGAGGTAACTGCGAGGGAATTTGTTCCTAGAAATTATTAACCGTCCCTTGGGAAGGGTTTCTGGAGTGCGGGTCTAGTTTGTTGAAGAAGGTTGTGATTCCAGCGGCTGGACTAGGGACAAGGCTCCTGTCCGTGACGAAGGAACAGCCCAAGGAGATGTTGCCTGTCTTCGCCAAAGGTAAGAATGGGGATCTCTGTTTGAAGCCCATTGTACAGCTGGTCTTCGAACAACTCTACCATGTGGGCTTCCGAGAGTTCTGCTTCATCGTGGGACGCGGGAAGAGGGCGATAGAGGACCATTTCACGCCTGACTTCAACTTCGTTTCCATGCTCGACAGTAAGGGTAAAGATGGTCCCGCATCGGATCTGGAAAACTTCTACAAAATGATTGATAGCTCAACCGTTTCCTGGGTGAACCAGCCTGAGCCGCGGGGGTTCGGCGATGCCGTGTTGAAGGCGAAATCGTTTGCCGGGGAGGACAAGTTCATGGTTCACGCTGGGGACAGCCACTTCCTCGCCAGGGACGCTGACCATCTGCGGAGGGTTATGGATGCTAGCCTGAAGATGAACGCGAACGCATTGTTCTTATCGATGGAGGTTGACGATCCAAGAAGATTCGGGATCATTGAAGGGGAAGCGATGGTTGACGGTCTCGTGAAAGTGAAGAGGCTTGTCGAGAAGCCGTTGAAGCCCGCGTCGAAACTGGCGATCATGCCTGTCTACGTGTTTGACTCGAACATTTTCAAAGCGCTAGAAGCCACGAAAGCAGGATTCGCAGGGGAACTACAATTGACCGATGGTATTCAGAAGATGGTTGATTGGAATCTGAACGTGTACACGACAAAGGTCGGATCAGACGAGGTATGGCTGGACATAGGATCGCCCGACCTCTACTGGCAGGCCCAGAACCTATCACACAAACACTACTCCCACGAACCCGCACACTAGAATAAGCACTAAAGAGGTCAGGCGCCAGGATTGATGGACGCGATCATCAAGGGAGACATCGAACAGATCAAGAAGTCCATTGACACGGAAGCATTTCGCGAGAAGAGTGTTCTGGTATCCGGCGGGTCCGGGTTTCTCGGCAGCTGGATCTGTGACGTTCTTAGCGAAGTAGGATCGAAAATCATCTGTTTGGACAATCTTTCGACAGGGGTCTTTGAGAACGTTGACCATCTGAAGGGAACGAAGGGTTTCGAATTCGAAAAAGCGGATGTGTGTTCATACTCTAGAAACCCCAGGGTTGACATGATCTTCCACCTAGCGAGTCGGCCGGCTCCGGAGGATTATCAGAAGCATCCTGTTGAAACGGCGTTGGCGAACTCGGAGGGGACTAAGCAGATGTTGGAGTTGGCGCGAAAACATGACGCTAGGGTTCTCTTTGCGTCTTCGAGTGAGGCTTATGGTGACCCGGAGGTGTTTCCGACTCCTGAGTCGTATGAGGGAAGGGTGAATCCTCTTGGTCCGAGATCGTGTTACGAGGAGGGGAAGAGGTTTGGAGAGGCCTTGTGTAAAGCGTATCATGACCAGTACGAAATAGATGTTAAGATAGCTAGAATCTTCAACAGTTACGGGCCCCGTCTCAGAGCAGAAGGGTTCTACGGCCGCGTGGTCTCACGGTTCATTCTGCAATCTTTGAAGGGTGAAGACTTGACCGTGTTCGGAGACGGGTTACAGACGAGGTCGTTCTGCTACGTGACAGATACAGTCACTGGCCTTCTGGCACAGATGGGGAATGAGGCGCGAAGCGATGTTCTCAACCTCGGGAGCGAGGACGAGACCAGGATAATTGATCTTGCAGGGAAGGTCATTCAACTCTCTCCTGCTGGTTCTGGTCTGAAGCATCTTCCATTTCCGCCAGGAGACCATCTGCGACGCCAACCTGACATAACTAACGCGAGGAAGGTGCTAGGATGGGAGCCGAAAGTAGGACTTGACCAAGGACTGTCTCGAACGGCCAAATGGTTCGGCAAAAAGAGAGACCAATGAGGCAGCGGAGCGTCGAGGGCTACTACCAGACTCGTTGCTATACTAGCAATTAGGCCCTGACGATTCTGATTGCTAGAATGGCGATGGACCTGGTGTCCAGCCGAGACCTGCCCGGCCCGCCTTCGTAGCTGGTCTTTCGCATTGAGGAAATATTAATAGGCGCGACGAGGACGAGATGCTGTAGTACAGGGGTGTTCGTAAGACTCATGGCAACGTATTACTCGCGGGTCACAAGGAAAGGTCAGGCGACTATTCCTTCCGCGTTTCGGAAGAAGCTTGGAATCGAGGAGGGCGATCGTGTAGTTTTCGAAGAGGCAGAGGAGGGCTTGATTCTCAAGCCAGCGGCCGATGTTGAGGATTCTGCCGGGGCAATGTCCAGTTTCGGGGATGCTGGAGAGGTCTTGGGGAAGCTTCTCAGAGACAGAAAGAAGAGCTTCCGGTAGCGACACGATTTCTTGATAGTAACGCTGGATACGTCATTCCTGATACTCCACTACTTCTCCGAGGAACCGGATGTGTTGAGGAAATCGAGGAGTGTCTTGCACTTTTGTAGACTGGCCGGAAATAGCGGGGTCCTCCCCACCGTTGTCTTGGCGGAGTTCTACGCCATCGCTCGAAGAGATGCGGGGAGGGATGTGGCTGAGCTACGTTTGAGGGAGCTGGTGGATTCCGGCTTGGAAGTTGTCCAACTGTCTCAGGAGGCGGCCAGGGAATCGGGTGTGATACGTGCAAAATATCACGAGAAGATACCGTGGGGGGACTGCTTTATCGCTGGGACTCACATTTCCAAGAACGCGGATATTGTTCTAAGCGAGGATCCAAACTTTAGAGACATCAAAGAGCTCAAGACCAGGAAACTAGGAGAATTCAAACTCTAGGGCCGTCGCGCTTTAAGAGCCACCCCCCAGACTCGTTGCAATAGTGGCTGTTATCATAGCCACGGTTGTGGTAGGGTCACGTTTGGGAGCTACTACTGCGGCTTGTACAGAAGCTCACCACAGAAGACCGCCTCGACCTGCAGCGACCCTTACTCGACTGAGAGCCACATCTACAATCCGGATAGACTGGTAGTCTACAGGGACTGCCACAGACCGTTTCAGGGATCGTGGACAGGGTTATTGTTGAGGCTGGCGGTGATTACCATATTCGACTAGAACTTGACCCTTCCTACCAGAACCTCACGAACAGCGTGAATGACAGCGACCAGTATGACGACCTCGTTCTATCACCCTTTCGTGGGGCATCCTTGGGTTGGCGATCCCTAGTATTGAGGAGGTTCTAGACGAAGGGCACAAACTGCAAGCTGAATACCGCTAGCATAGGATTTCAAAGCGCCAGCAAAAACGCTGCGACGACTTTCTAAATCCGCTAAGAAAATCCCCGGTTAGATAATCTTTTAAGGCCAGGGTCGCAGCAGGAACGAAAAAATTGAATGCACGTACGTCAATCGGAATACTTGCAGTTTTTACACTGACTCTCTCTATGGCAGTCTTGCTTCCAGCTCGCGCTGACTCTATTCCACCGCCTGGAACGCCTCCGACCCAGTTTTCGATCTCGGGGCCTGCGGCTGATCAGATCCAGTACAACATCTTTGCTGATGAGACGGGCGAGTTCAACGCTCTCCAAGCAGGCCAGATTGATCTAACTGATACTCCATTGAACCCACCGCAAGTGCCAATTTTCTGTCCGGCAGGCACTAGCTTCTGGTGTACTGGTGTCGCTCCAAATCCGCCGGACCCTGAGTTCGGCTTCCAGCACGACGACATCAACCTTGCCAACAACTTCTGGGGCATCACCTTCTGCTTCGCACAAGATGGCGTTACGGCTGGTGGCGCGTGTCAACCACACCTCAAGAGTGGTGCAGTTGTCACAGTACCAGGCTATCCGTATACGACCGCTATCTGCGCCAATGTTCCTGCTCCTCACACGGGTGATTGTACCTATGCGGGGATTCAGTGGCGTCAGGGTTTCGCGGGACTTTTGAACAAGGTTGGCCTAGTAGCTAACGTGTTCGGCGGTGCCGCTCAGGCCCTTGACAATCTCGGTACTGTTCCTGCTCAGGGTGTACAGCATTCTGGTCTACCGTTTGACGCTGCTTGCGCGCCCACTCCAGTTACTGGTTGTGTTGGAGCCTACTCTTCAGGCGCTCCTGCCAACTATAACCTGAAGGGCGTTTGCTCCTGGGACTCTTTGCACACTACCACAGTACTTACCAATTGCAATAGTGCTTTCAACTATCCGGGTACTAATCCGTCGACTGACGGTATTACCTGGGATGCGGGCTCGACCAACTTCTGTAATGCTGCAGACCACTTCATCGCCGCTGGAATCGCCAGTGGTAAGGATGTGAACTGTAGGCTTACTACGTTGTTGGGTCCTGGTGGGGATGTCGTCATGGCTATCCGCAGCGACAGTCCTAACAGGCTTGCCTCAGGCAACGCTGAGTTCAACCGTTTCTGCGACCTTCTCAACGCAGCGATCAGCGCTGGACAGTGCAGCCGCGCTAGCACTGGTGGTACTCTACGTCTGATTAACCACCCGTTGACTATCACTGACGCGTTCACCTTCGTCTTCTCCGGCAGCTCCACCGACGGTATAACAACGAACACGCCCAACCTGGACTGGAACACGTACACAGGCGCCAACAGTGGGGGTTCTGCTTTCGATCAGCAGTGGGGCCTCTACGACAGTGCATTCGACTCGACCATCTGCGGGGGCAGCGGTGTAGTGCCGGCCAGTCCGACCGGTGACTTCACAATCCCTAACGATGTCTATGCCTGCAACCTCAAGATGGATCACTACCAGGAAATGAACCAGTTCAACGCCACCATCCAAGGTGCAGCTCAGTCGCTGCAGCCTGCGATGGAGATCTTCGGTAACCACACCATCAACGACCCAACGGTAAGCCGGACACAGCAGTTCGGTTATGCAAAAGGTTGGACAGGTGTCAGCGACGCGACGGGCATCGGCATTGCGACAG
>VBBD01000021.1 GCA_005882895.1 Candidatus Bathyarchaeota archaeon
CAAACAGCGCTAACGAGGGTTATCCAAATTACGGTGACCTCGTGGTCGAGATAATCTGTGTAAACCCGCCCAGCCAGACAGACGCGATACCCGCATGCCAGAACTATACGAACCAGATCCCAGTTCCAAGCGTTGGCCAGCACATCACGATCACAGGCCCGTATGTTCTAGACGCTGACCATTACAATTGGGCAGAAATACACCCGGTATACTCGCTAGTAATCAGGTAGTCGGAGAAGAACGGAATAGAGCAGTGTCAGGTTAGTACTATATTGACCATCAAGCTGGGCGGAGTCGTACTGTAGTATCCTTGGGTTACTGTGACGGTCGCGGTGTACGTTCCCGCGCACGAGGCGACGAGACAGTGGACTGTGAGTGTGAGGGGATTGAATAACTGACCGCAGGTGGCGAAGCTCGTCTGGCTAAGGGACAGGCTGATCTTGATCGGATTGCTCACGCTGGACTTGAGCGTAACAGGACTCGTGACAGCGGGGGCGCACTTGAACGGGTCGGAGGCGCTACCTATCCCTGTTATGGTGAGCGGGTTTATCATCCAGACAGCTTTAGGCATTGTGAGTGAGGCGAAGCCAACTTCGGCGTAGGCTCCAGCCATGATGAGGCTTATCGAGAGGACTACGATGAGATGTGGAAGATATCGCCTGATAGGGGACGACAATTGCAACGCGGTCGGCGACCCCTAGGAATTTAAGAGTTGCCCCTGTAGAAGGCGAATTCGACCGTTTGCGCATTCCCTGGATATCCTGATACCCCTCTTTCGAGAGATGAGTAGAACGTCGCTTGGTGATTGCCAGCTTCTCTGGAAGCATAAAAGAGAACGCCCGTGCCGTCTCTGGCCCGAATATTGTTGACGATCCGCGAGACTGCTCCCACGATAGTGATACTCGGCCTCGTATCGTTCGAAATCTCAGTGCTCGCGGTCTTGGTGTTCTTTCCCTACCTACCAGACCCTGGACTCTCCAACCTCAACACGGACGTGTACGTGCTACTCGCTCCACTGTCCACTCTGCTTCTTCTCGGCCTCCTCTACGCCTGGCTTGCAAAGCTCGGAACCAAAGCGGCTACTCGCCGATCGGTCTCGTTCAAGTCCTTTCTCCAGTTTCTCTCAGTACCGTTCAGGAGCCTGTTATCCTCGCTTCGATCCGTGTCCTTGTCCGATTCTGCGCAGACGTTCAAGATCCTGTCCCGTCCCAAGTTGATGCTCGCGGTTAGCCTGGTCGCCAGCTCTCTTCTAGCGTTTGTCCCGTACCGGTCCGACCTGAACCCGAACGGCACACTCGTGGGCATTGACAGCCCGACTTATGTCGGCTGGATCAGCCAAATGTTGCAGAGACCTCTACCCCAGGCGCTTCAGTACTCGTTTGTCGAGGGCCTCGACGGTTCCAGGCCGCTGCTGCTGATACCGTTGTATCTTGTCGCGTCGGCCGGAATCTCTCCCAACATGATAATCGAGTACTTGCCAATGGTTCTAGCGCCACTCCTATCCTTGTCTACGTACATCTTCGTACGTTTCAGCCAGGGAAGCGCGAGACTTGCTGGACTGACAGCCCTGTTCACTTCAACCTCATTCCACATTACCGCTGGAATGTGGGGAGGATACTTCGCCAACATGCTCGGGATGATCGAAGCCTACCTGTTCCTAACACTCCTGCTACTATTCTCGAAGTCTCCCTCGACTGCAAGATATGGCGCCATGTTTGCTTTGTCAATTGCGCTCTTCCTGACGCATCCCTGGACCTGGGTCCTCATCGCCACTGCCTCACTCGTTTTCGCGATCTCGATATGGAAGGAAACGGGTGGTTCCATCCACTTGAAGGCGATTATCGGAATCATCACCGGCGGAATCGTTTTGGACGTCTTGAAGAGCGGTGTCTTCGCGACCCGGACCGTAGCGGCGGACGTAGCGACAAAAGTGCCTACCATCGGACAGGTGGCCTCCTTCTGGACGAATCTGGTCGAGGCGCTGCTCTATACGCATGGGGGCCTGTTGGCGAACTGGCTCATCCTAGGGCTTGGGTTATTGTCTGCCTTTGCGTTCCGATTCAGAGATCGGTTCGAGCGTCTGCTCATCATATGGGTTGGAGCAGCGTCTGTGCCCTTCCTAGTGCTGGACAGCTATCACCAAGCACGTGTCGTGTACGACCTCCCGATTCCAGTACTGGGCTCTATCGCCGTACTCTTCTTCCTGCCTCTCATAGGAACCAAGAATATACGTTGGCCCGGGCTTTTGATCATCATTCTCCTCGTTCTCAGCGCAAACTACGCTTTGCAGAGTATCTTATTCCTCTAATCTCTGGTCCTTAATAGACGAATATATCTTCGGCATTCCAAAGGATGCTTTGGGGGGAGATAAGAATAAGAATCGATGCTATGACCCCTAACTTCTCACCTTGCGACTGGCTATACTGATTCATCCATTCGGCAGATTCGGTGGAGCGGAGCGCCTTGCCATTCTTCATGCCTTAGGACTCAGAAAGGCAGGGGTCGAGGTTACGTTGTATACCGATACGACCTTAATGCATCGTGATTGGCTTTCAATGCTCGGGTCTAAGGTCCAAGTGAGAAATCTTCCTTATGGACTGAGAGGGAGAAACATCATTCGAGAACTCGGCACTTTCGACAGACTACTAATTCATCATCATGTCGAGCCACTAATGGCGAGGCGAATCATCGGCAGATATGCGGACAAAACGTATTGGTATACCGGTGAGGTCCTCCGAGCCGTTTGGGAAGACAAGATAACAGGCGAAGACTACAGGCAATTTAGCCCCACAGTCTTCCGTACGGCCAGTCACTTCTACGGGAAACGTTCATGGATCGCCCTCTGGGGCCCAATGTACAATCTGACGGTTTCAATGCTCAGAGTGTTAGACGTGGCCACTGTCCGCCGATTCAAGGGCATAATCGCAAACAGCGAGTACATGGCAGACCTAGTAAAGAGAATTTACCGCTATCCGGGACCCATGTTCGTGGCATATCCGGCTCCTTCGCTTCCGGCGTCTATGTTCAAACCCGATTATGGGAACGGCGACTATATTCTCGCCGTGGGCGCACTCTTACCAAACAAGAATCATCATGATCTCTTGGAAGCCATGTCTCTTCTGGAAGAGCCCCCCCTGCTTCGCATCGTGGGCGAGGGACAGGAGAGACGCAAGCTACAGTCTCAAGCGCGAAAGCAAGGGGTGGAAACGGAGTTTGATCCCCTAGTCACCGGGGAGGAGCTGTGTCGTCTCTATGAAGGTAGCCTGTTCGTCGTAGTCCCGTCCTTGTCTGAGCCTTTTGGAATGACTGCAGTGGAAGCCGCGTTGGCCGGCAAGACGTCCGTGGTGACCGAACTCGGAGGAACCAAAGAGTTCGTTCTGGACCAGAAGACGGGGCTTGTAGTTAATCCTCGACACACCAAGAATTTTGCATCAGCGATGGAAACACTCCTCGACGACAGGGACCTACGAAAGAGCATGGGACAGAGGGCGAGAGAAATTCTCTAAAAATGAGAATTGCAAGACCCACAGGTAGCAAGAATATGAAGAAGATGAAGTAGACGTAGTAGACCGCCAGCTCCTGCTGAGAAACACCAGGCGTTGGCGTAGTTGGCAAGAACACGAAGTTTGCAGAGTTAATGACTACGTTCTCTAAGGTTCCCGAGTTTGCAACGAAAACGATTGATTCTCAACATGGACATCAGTCTCTCTCTTCAAGAATGCAAACATCAACATAACGTCATACCCGATTCTCACCGCAAACGTAAATCTCACGTCTGGTGTCCGATATGGGGTAAGGTTCTACGCGCAATATCTCAACAGCACAGAATACAACGTCTGGTGGGAAGGGTCCCCACTCGATCACCGGCCCGGAATAGGATATGAATCCGTTAGAGTCAACATGCAAAGAGAAGCCTTGCTTGCGACTGGTCATTCGGTTGATTCAGTCAACAAAGTGGAACTTTATGTGGAAGATCCTCCCTTTTCCCCACAGAGTTTCCAGTTTACACTATCCAAACTCTCGTTCGAAAGCGAGAGCCTCGGTAGAGTCTCAAATGGCCAGTATCGAGCAATCTATTATGATTTGAAAAATCCCCCTCAAAGCAACAGTTTCTTCTATCTGAACACGATCAATTTGGGCGTAACGACAAATGCAAGCCGTGGTGCTGTGTTCTCGATCTATTTTTTCGATGGTCCGACTGTCTATACCTCTACAACGGCGTCTGGACTTGTGTACAACCCGCTTACATCATTCTCTTTGTACACTTTTTATCCAAACACTCAACAACAAATCTTCCCCGAACTCTTACCTACTTCCAACGAATCAATCGTTTTCGTTGCAAACTCGGGAACCTTAGAGAACGTAGTCATTAACTCTGCAAACTTCGTGTTCTTGCCAACTACGCCAACGCCTGGTGTTTCTCAGCAGGAGCTGGCGGTCTACTACGTCTACTTCATCTTCTTCATATTCTTGCTACCTGTGGGTCTTGCAATTCTCATTTTTAGAGAATTTCTCTCGCGAAGTCAAGTACCCAAGGTAGCAATCATCATTGTATTATTCACCGGTATGATGTGCAGGATTGCGCTTGCAATAACTACGGCCCACGTATTCGACATGAATGTTCTCCTATCATCGATTAGAGGATGGTTCCAGTTTAGAAATCCGCTCGGCGCGCTCGGACCCACATTACCGTTCACCTTCTTCCTCTACTGGACGGCATATTCTCCCTACGTATTGATTCAGCTCGCAGGATTTCAGGACGTCCAGTTCCTAGGGCACGCCGCTGGCGTCGTCGAGGCTTTCTTTGTTAAGCTGTTTCCCATTCTCATGGATGTCCTCACTTTTTTCTTGCTGCTACGGTTTAGGAAAAGTGGAGCTGGATTCGTGTGGGCTACGTTCTATTTTCTCAATCCCCTAGCTATTTTTGTTTCATCGGTCTGGGCCCAGTATGCCGCCGCGACAATGGCTTTCACGGTATGGGGAGTATATTGGATGTCCCGAGAGAAGTATGCGCGGGCAGCTCTTGCGTTTGTCGTTTCAGGTATGATCGAACTGGTGGGTTTCCTTCCGTATGTGCTGCTTCTGACAAGAACTGCTCGGATGAAACTTTACAAAGCGCTTCTGATGTGCGGTCTGGCCATAATACCCGTGTTCTTCTACCCTCCTGAAGCCATCCTCATATTCCGAATCTCTCTTAGCCTTGCGGGTTTCATTAGTGGCCAGTTCTCGAACCCTGGCAGCTACACCCTTTTGGGAAATTTTCCACAATTGGCCATACTCAACAAGTTGAAACCTCTTCTCTTATCCCAAGCGATAGTACTTGGAGCAGCTTTGGTCGAAATGTACAGGCATCGGTTGAATGTGGAAAATCTCGTTTTCTTCATTGCTCTATCATCGGGCTTCTCTCTTTTGTTTTCAAATCTTCTCACATCCTGGGTTTGGCTCCTACCGGTCTGTTTGCTGTTCGCAACTATGAAAGGAAAGAATGACCTCGGTGCCTTCGTACTCGTCTTTGGCACAAGTATGGCTTTCTTGGAAATAAGTTACGGGTTTGGTTCGACCTACTTGATATTGGGCAATGCCGGATATCCTATTCAGCCGCCTGCGTTCGAAACTATTAGCAACGGATCGAGAATTTTCAGCATAATGGCAACCGTTTTGGCAGTCTTGTTACTACTCTACCTACGATATGGGAGTGGTCAACCCGCTAGAACGTTGATTAGAACATCGGGTGTGGTTCTGTCTACATATCTTTTGCTCTATTTTTGGCTCGGGGTTCATCTCGTTTGAAGATCGCTCACATATCGAGATCTTTGATACAGCCAGCAGGTACTGAACGATCTGTAATGGAGCTAGCTTGTCAAATGGCAGAACAGGGGGTTGACGTCAGAATCTACACCGCAAGATACAGAGACAATCTCTTCGAAAGGGTAAGAACAATCCAAGTCGAAGTGATCAACAGCGTCGCGCCGCCAATATTCGAATATTATTACGATTTGGTTCTGGCAAAGAGACTGATTTCTGAAGCGTCGAAGTGGGCTGATGTTCTGATTCTTCATGACGGGCATTCGATGGCATCCTATGCTACGAGGCGCTTTTCAGTTCCTTGCATTCCGTTCTACCACAACGACAGATGGGACCCTAACATTTGGGGCCTGTTTCGCGGCATCGCGCCAATATACACTCGCCCTTTGGACGCGCTTGAACTGAAATCCTTAAGGGAAGTTCCACTCGTGTTTGCAAACTCTCAATCCCTCGCGATCGCAATTCGAAACCACGAACCCAAGGCGAGAGTCGTGCCCATAATAATCGGAGTTGACACATCTAGGTTCGTGCCAAAGTGGAATGAAGACGACGGGTTCCTAATGATGTCCGGCCGACTCCACCCCATCAACAATTTTGAACTTGGAATCAAAGCGATTGCAGACACGGATCATAACGTGCTCATCGCGTCTATCTTGGAAAGAAGGAATCTACGGTATTACAGACGACTTCAGAAGACCGTTTCAAACGATGATAGTCTCCGAAAGAGAGTCAATTTCGAATTCTTAACCGAAACCGCTCTGATAGACCGAATTCAGCGATGTTCCTTGTTCCTTTCGCCGAGGCTTTTTGACTATCTTGGACATGCAGCTCTTGAACCAATGGCATGTGGAAAGCCCGTTATAGCAAATGATTCATGTGGTAGCATTGAGGAAGATCCACCGGTCGTATCGTGTCATAACAATCCAGCACGCTGGCGAGAAGCTGTAAAGGCGCTGATGAATGATCGTAAACTTCGAGAAGATCTTGGACGCAAATCGTACGAATTCGTTCAGCAGAAGCATTCGTTGAGAAGAAGTGTCGCCCAAATAGTGCAATACGCTAGTCTTTGCACGAAGGATTATAGGAGAGGAAAAGGTCTCGATGCCGTTTCGACGTCGTCAAGAAGTGCTCATTTTTACTGAGAAGGAAAGCCGACTCGGTTGAGCGACGAGAGACTTCGTGTTAGCTACTTCGGCTGGGCTTTAGCCAAATCGCTGAGAGTCATCGGCAAAGTCTGGGTAAGGTGCATCATTGAACCCCTACTTCCGCCAACGCCTTCAGCTCGACTCTGGAAGGGCCGGTTCCTTCATTTGAACGAGGCAGTTGGCCAGATCTTTCCATTACTAACCTACGTAATTTCATGCAAGACTTTCGAAGGAACACGATTTGTTTTTCGACCATTCACGGATGATGTCGACAAAGTGTCCGCGGACTACGAGAGGATAGTTCGCGAGCTGATGTCCCCCAAGCCATCGGAGGTAGTTGTTGACGCCGGCGCTAACATAGGAACGCACACTGTTTGGCTGTCGAAGAAAGTTGGGCCATCAGGGTTGGTTTTGGCTATTGAGCCAGAACCTAACAACTTCGCTATCTTGGAACTCAACCGGCGCTCTAACAATTTGTCGAACATTATTTCGTTAAGAATCGCTCTGTCCTCACAACCTGGCATCGGAAAGCTCGCCGTTCCAAGGCCTACGTTAATGGGCCAAGCAAAGGCTCTTGAGCATTCAAATGCTTCTGATTCCCCCGTCGTTCGAGTGGAGTTCCAGACACTCGATAATGTGATAATATCCCAGAAGATCAGAGTCTCAGCTATCAAAATCGATGTTGAAGGAGCTGAAGTGTCTGTTCTACAAGGAGCAATGAACACAGTGACCAAGTTCAGCCCCAGGCTTATCGTAGAAACGCATGGGAAGGGGAATCTGCTGCAATTAAGAACTGCCCTCAAAGCTTTGGGGTTCATCTCTGTAACGGAGGTTCGAGCTAGTTCGAGACCTGACGAGGAGAGACACTTTGTTCTTGCTGTCTCAAGTAAGGAACATGCAGTTAGGTCAAAGGGAACGGGGCAGGATCAACTCGCGGCCACCAATGCACGTTAGCCTGTATTCAGAGCACCTGGTTGCATGATTCTTGATTTTG
Organism: Candidatus Bathyarchaeota archaeon; assembly: GCA_005882895.1. GTDB lineage: Archaea > Thermoproteota > Bathyarchaeia > 40CM-2-53-6 > 40CM-2-53-6 > 40CM-2-53-6. Next base: position 7,945 of record VBBD01000021.1, read on the forward strand.
GCTGCGGAGATGGTCGAAGTTGGGATGCCAACGATGATGTTGTGGGAATCGACATCAATCTTCATCGGCTGGAGGTTGCCAAAGAGAAGATTTCGGTTGTCCAATGCGATGGGAGATTCTTGCCGTTTAGAAGTTCGGTTTTTTCATTGTTACTCAGCGATTCTGTGCTGGAACACATTTCCGATTATAGGAGAGCACTCGCGGAAATTGGGAGAGTACTAACCGTCGGGGGAGCCTGTAGGATATGGCAACCTGTTGACAACGACCCTATCTTTTTTGTCGCAAGAAGAGTCGCTGGAACTTGGAACGGCGACAAGATCTACTCCAAGTTTTTTTCAGGCTACCTTATTCGCCAAATGGCCGAATCATTCAAAATCATCTCAGTAGGTTACCTTCCTAACTCTCCAATAGTCGGAATTCTCGGTTTTTTCAACAGAAAAACACCTCGTGCCCTCTCAACGCTTGACAGATTTTACAAGATCTTTTGTCAAACAACCGGAATTTTCCATTGGGAAGTGGTTATCGAGGCGTCTCGCGTTAACTTTAGTGACCATCTGGGACATCAGCAAATTTCCGTGCGCGGAATCCCGCGAATCACGAATAACCTTCGTGACCCCCTGCCCCTCCCTTCTATCCGAGGTCAATTCCGAAACGAAGACGCCTCGCTTCCTCTCAAGGTAAGATATCGCCGATTACTGGAAGCCGTTGTCTAACAAGAAACATCGGGACCAACTCCGCGGGGATAATGAGTGAAAGTCGGTTGCGGAAACGTCCCATCATTCCCGCGTCAATCTTGTAATTTGATCGCTAGCTCCTGTTCCGGCCGGCTAGGCTTAACAGTTGATCGTTTTCGCGGGCTATTGTAACTCGGTACCTAGATGGTTGAGGACCTGCCGTTTGATCGGCAAGGCCATTTTCTCGCGGTTCTATTGGAAACGCTTCGACCTTTCACTGACTAACTCGCTCCACCTTTTTCTGATCACGGGATGGGACAATTCTGACCCGCCCGCTTGGAAAGGTCTTATCAGAGGCATGATGATTCGAATGCTAGTCGAGGAAGACTGCGAGAGCTACGACGGGGTTTCGACGGAATGTCCTCAGGCACCCCCCTTCAAAGAAAATTAGGCGGGTCAGAGAACTCTTTCCGGATATATCGGTAGCTAGCTCGACGCCAACCTAGTAAACGCGCAGAGAAGAGCTGCCCCGTTACGTTTCTCTGGAAAGCGTCTTGAGGGTTGGAAAACATTGCTCGCAAAGCCTATGACGGGTAGGCATTTTCTCAATCCTATGAGCGAGCGTTTCACACCTCGTGCGGCTGTGGAGTTTTGGGCGTCCCGACATGGCGTTTCAGTCGACCAACTCGTTTTGAGTCCCATTGTTGTAGGTTCATGGGACCTCGGGACCGTCAAGTCTCTCGCTAAGACGGTTGGCGCTGAGCCCTCTCCGTCGTGGTGGTGGCCACGGTTTCCTCTTTACAACGGAGAGGTTGGTGGTAGGATGGTTTCCTTCGTTAGTCTCCCATTGGGAGCGCCTGCTACTGTCATGGTCATGGAGGAGTTGATTGCGTGCGGGGCGCGGGTCTTCTTGGGATTGGGTTTGGCTGGCAGTATTCAGCCTGAGGCGCCAGTCGGGTCGTGCTTCATTCCGACGTCATGTATCAGAGAGGAGGGAACGTCGCCTCATTACTTGTCGAGTGATGAGGGTCTTCGTCCAGCGCCGAGGTTGGTCCGAGCCCTAGAGAAGGCACGTGTGAAGAAGGGTGTAACCGCGTATACAGGTCCGATCTGGACGACGGACGCCCCCTATAGGGAGATGGTTACAACGATCGAGAGTTATCGATTGCGAGACGTCTTGGGCGTAGACATGGAAACCTCTGCAATGTACGCCTTGGGCGTGTATCGGAACGTGGAAGTCTGCAACTTCTTAGTAGTGAGCGATGAGCTCTGGAGAGACTGGAGACCGGCCTTCGGCAGACCAGAGCTAGCCGAGGCTTTGAAGAAAGCAGAGGAGGTTGTACTGGAAGCAGTCACAACACTCCGAACGTGACTGGTTCTCGACAATGACCACGGGTGGACGCAAATCCATCCTGTCTATTCCCAGATCATCTCCTAGAACTAGAGACGCGTTCTCTAGGAGCTCTTGATAGGAGTTCCATGGCGCTCGTCAGGGCAAATCCATTCGCCGATCCCAACCCTAGACATTCTTCGATAACACATCCGGCCGTGAGCCACGCATAGCATTCTGCCGTTAACAACTTCCGGCAGCTTATGTGCGTGCATCCGTGATTCTCCATTAGAGGGACCTAGCTTTTCAGGTCCTCCCAGGGGAGTCAGGTTTGAAGGGTCTTCCTCGCCCATAATCGAAGCGCAGATTTCTAAGACTGCTTGGCGTCCGTTAAGCATTGCTCTTCAAAGGGAAATCTTTCTACATCAAAAGATGTCCGATGAGATCAGCCCGTATGACAACTCTGGAGAAACAATCCTCGACTGATACTCGACTGATACCTATGGTTCTCTCTCGGCGACCATCAGATGCCACGGGAAGGACTGATCAAACCGGAAGTTCAAAAGAAAGCCATCATCTACCATTTGACACAGAGAGGATAGGACATCGTCCTCATTCTACCAGCGTTCCTCCGCCATAGGCTCAAAGATCGCAACGAAGAAGGCGGAACGAGCAAGTACGGCCGCCTATAGCCTAAAGGCTCTGAGCAGTTCCGGCATCCAACATTCAGTGTCCTATCAGCGTGGGAATCCTGCTTTCTTCCTAAGACTCCTAGCAAGGTTTTAGTCCATGGCTTCACTAGCCCCGACCATGCCTAAATCCAAATCAAAAAAGGCAAAAGCAAAGAAACCGGCAAAATCCAAGAAAGCACCCATCCCACCAGGATTCCGAACCGTAACACCATACCTCGCTATCAACGGCGCAGCCGCTGCGATTGACTGGTACAAGAAAGCCTTCGGCGCAAAGGAACTTGCGCGACAAGCCGTCCCAGACGGAAAACTCATGCACGCTCGCATCCGAATCGGTGACTCGATAGTAATGCTATCCGACACCTTCCCGGGCGGCACGCAATCCCCAGATGTTCTCGGCAACAGCCCAGTCACACTCCACATCTACATCAACAACGTGGACAAACTATGGCAACAAGCCGTCGACGCAGGCGCGAAAGTCACCATGCCATTAGACAACATGTTCTGGGGCGAACGTTACGGCCAACTAACCGACCCTTATGGCCACCACTGGTCAGTATCACAGCTAGTCAGCATGACCAAGAAAGAGAAAGATGAGAAACAGAAACAGGCCATGGCAATGTTCGCTCGAAACGAGCACCCCGGCCGAACAGAAGAACCGCAAGTCGTACAAAACTAGTCCCGACGCTAACCTCAATGGGCGAAGCCAACGCTTCGCTCAACCCTGTTTTTCAATATACCCAGTCGTGCTAGATAAGAGGCAAGAACTATGAAATTGGACCGGCTTGACCATCTCGTTCTGACGGTCAGAAACATCGAGACAACGTGCACATTCTATGCAAACGTCCTCGGCATGGAAGTCGTCACCTTCGAGAACGGCCGCAAAGCACTTTCTTTTGGCTCGCAAAAGATCAACCTTCACGAAGCCGGGAAAGAATTCGAACCGAAGGCCTACAGACCTACTCCGGGATCGGCCGACTTATGTTTTACGACAACCGCCCCTATCGACGAAGTCGTAAAGCGTCTCCAATTATCGAGGGTCAGAATACTCGAAGGCCCTGTCAAAAGAACTGGCGCGCTCGGCCAGATTATGTCTGTGTATTTCCGGGATCCTGATCTGAATCTGATAGAAGTTTCGAACTATGAGGATGCGAAGAAGAATCGAGTCGCCAGCAAAATGGTCTAGTGCGTCTTCTCTCCCATTTCGGCTAGAGTTTCTTCTTCAAGAAATAGCCCCTCGTCTCAAATCCCAATTTGTCATACAGTTTCTTTGCCCCTATCTCTTCTGCAGGCATTGAAAGCGTAACCGTATCGATCCCCCTCTTGGTGAACGCTTGAAAGAGGGTGTCAAGAAGCTGGGTTCCGATTCCTCTCCGTCTGTACTTCTCCTCAACCGCCAAAACCTCCACTGATCCGACCTTAGTTGCCTTCCATTTTCTAAGGACCTCATCGGGAACATTCTTGGATTCACGGCCGCAAACGAAGCCAACTATTCTTCGGTTGAGCTCCGCTACTAGGAAGAAATCAGGCTCGGACGAGCGGAAGCCCTGAATATCCGCTTCTGTCGGGGTGGAGTCCCATGAAGCATACTTTTGAGAGAGCTGGAGAACGGCGACCCCATCAGTCTCCTCGTATCGTCTAATGGCCGGGCGCACGAACGACTCCAGCATGATATTGCGATTGTGTTGAGACTCACTTGGTCGAGGTAGAACTTCCCGAAGTCTTGCTCACCATTACTGCTTCCGCGATACCCCAGATGATCAAACCTACCGCGATTAGGTAGTTCAATAACCAAGGAATCATTAGCAGCAAGGCACCAAAAAGGATAGCCAGCAGAGCGGTCCCTAGTCGCGGAATCTGCAACGTCCTCTCGATGTCAGAGACTATTCCCATTGCTCTTCGTTGTTGGACTAATAGACATGCTCCATAAGAGTTGTGGAGTTTGTTGTCAGGCAGCCTTCAATGCCTCAAGTAGGGAGAATGGGGCGACTGGACGCTTGAATACTTAAGGAGGGGTAGTGGCAACAAAAGTCCTGTTTAAGCTGAGATCCCTAATGCTAGCGACTTGTGCGTTTCGAAGAGAGCATGTCCCTAGGGAGAGCTTGGTTCAGATCGAAGCCGCTGGGTACTCTGCAACCGTATGTGAAAACTGCCTCACCCTATTGATCGTTCACCGCAGATACCACCATTTGAATTTGAGAAACTGATCCTGCAGATATCAACCGAATAGGGAACATTGTTCCTCGGAAAGGCCCGTACAGTATGGACTAGATCACTGATCGGGAACAAAAAATAATTCTGGGACTTAGGAGAGGGGAGAAGGCGCGATCGTGCCTGTTATCGAATCCTGCTCATGGCAGGCTGGAACATTTGTTCTTGGTCACGCACTGGAGCTGACGATCTGTATGCTCGAAGTCCATTGTTCGCGGTGTCAAAACCAGGCTTGGCTACTGTGTTTAGTTTGACCCAGTCAGGAATGATCACGGCTCTGATCAATTCCTGTATCGATATGCCTCGGTCTTCTGCTTCTGTTTGTAGGAGTTCGAAACTTTCGTCGCGGAGGGACAGCATGAATTTTGCCAATTGGACACCTAAAGAGTGGGGACGATTGGCTTCGGATTCCTCGAATATAAACATTCTACGGAGAGAAAGTAGGGATTCTTTTCACTCAAATCAGTAAAGATGCTGGCATGGGAATGTCTATCAGCCCCCATTGGGGGAACTCCATCAAGGGCTAAGCTAGCTTCGAGGGACATGCTCAGATCTTGCGAGAACGCATTGACCTTCATCTCAACGAGGCTCCGACACTGAAGACCCCGGTCCTCATTGCCGGCCTCCCTGACAGCGGAAGAGTGGCCAAGATCGTTCTCGACCAACTGGTTAAGACGCTAAAGGCAACTCCCCTAGGTTATCTCTATTCAGACTATCTCCCACCTCGCCTCCTCCTAAAGCCCGATGGGACAGCTGATCTGATGAAACATGAGATATTTTACTGGATCAACAAAGACTCCGGTCCCGATCTCGTCCTTTACACTGGGGACGCGCAACCAATCTTACCTGAAGGAGCGTTCCGTCTCTCAGAAGCTGTCGTGAAACTCGCTGAGAAACTCGGAGTCGAGACAGTTGTGACAGTTGGCGCCTTCATCACCGGCAAGATCGCTGAACATCCACAAGTCTACGGCGCTGCAAGCGAACTAGTCCTTGTCAAGGAACTCGAAGAGTTAGGTGTAAAAATCATAGACAGCGGCGCGGTCACTTGGATGAACGGTCTTATCCCAGGTCTCGCAAAAGTCCGGAATCTTAAAGGTCTGTTTCTCTCGGGGGAAACATCCGGCTTCATGATTGACCCGCGCGCAGCGATGATAATCCTCCGTGTCCTCGTTAAGAAACTTGGATTACAAATTGACATGACGGAACTGGAAGGACAGGCGAAAGAGATTGAAACCGCGCTCAAACAGGGCGGTGACAAGGAAGCAGAGTCTGCTGGCAGTTCTGAATATATCGGGTGAGTGAAAGCTGGTTGAGACGACGGCCGATTACCGAGTAATCATCGGTGACAGCCGTCGAATGAGAGAACTAGCGGATAGCTCCGTGCATCTAGTCGTCACCTCGCCACCCTACCCGATGGTTGGCATCTGGGACGATTTCTTCCGAGAGGAATCCGCGCAATCCTACGATGAGATGCACCGGTACCTCTACCAGACCTGGAAAGAGGTGAAGAGAGTCCTAGTTCCCGGCGGAATTGCCTGCGTCAATATTGGCGACGCGACCCGGACCAAGGACGGCATATTCCATCTCTATCCAAACCACTCGCGTGTGATAGAGTCTTTCGAGCAACTCGGCCTCGTTACCCTACCCTACGTTCTCTGGAAGAAGCCCACAACCAAACCCCGCTACAGGGGAAAAGGAGCGTTTCTAGGCTCAGGTTTCCTCCCGCCCAATGCGTACGTGACCCTAGATATGGAGTATATTCTGATCTTTCGCAAGGGAAGTCTGAGAGCATTCGAGCCTAAGGACCCACAGCGCTACAAGAGCAAGTTCACCAAGAGAGAGCGAGACGAATGGTTCTCACAAGTCTGGACCGTCACTGGAGCTAGACAGACGCATCGAGGGTTAGAAAGGCGAGTTGCGGCATTCCCTGAAGAGATTCCACGACGACTAATCCGAATGTTCTCCATAGAAAGCGACCTTGTCTTAGACCCTTTTCTTGGATCTGGAACCACTCTCAAGGCCGCGATGGATCTCAGCCGACGTTTCATTGGATATGAGAAACTTGAAGATTTTTCGGGGATCATCCGAGAAAGGATGGGCCAGGGATCAGAAAAAATCGTTTTCCAAAAACAGTCTGTTGTGGAACAGGTCAGTCCCGCATTAGCAGCCTAGCAGCATCACTTAACGATCGAGCGAGGTAGTCTGGATGTCCGCCCTTTGGGCTTCGACGTTTCACAAGTATCATCATCATTCCAACTCCCTTCGCTCCTTCAATGTCGGTGTTTGGATTGTCGCCGATGTAGACACAATTCCTGGGTTGTAAGCCTAGTCGTTTTGCGACCAGCGTGAAGGGCCTCCTGCTTGGTTTCACATTAGGCGTGTCCTCGCCCGCAACAACAATGGTTTCCAGATACTTCAGAAATGACTGTTGGCGAATTCTCTTCATTTTCATTCCCGGGGTCCCATCTGAGTCGGAGACCATTCCGAGTCTAAACCCTGCCTTCTTCAGTCGATGAATCGTCGACATCGTGTCGGAGAACAGTGGACTTGTTCCAGCGTACGTCTTCCAGTAGCGGAGAGTTGTCTTGTGAATCCATGGACCTTTCAGGTTAGACAAGCCGAGCTGTTTGAGCAAGGTTTCCCACCAGACATCCCTGTTGTAGAGGAATTTTCGGCCGTGCATTTCCAAATCGATGAGCCGGAGTTTCCTGAACATGTTTGCTTCGGAGTAGTGGAATCCTTCTTTCCTCAACCGTTTCGCGAAGATGGCTGCGACCACTCTAAGCGCCTGGTGAGCGCCCTTCTTTGACTGGATGAGAGTGTTGTCTAGATCGAAGACGACTCCCCAAATCTTCCTCTCGGCCAGTATCTCTCAATTCCAGACGTATGTTTCTGGCCTACGATCCGCGAACCGTTCTCTACGCAGTCGAGCGTGAAGAGCGAGATCAATATCCTCAACGATTATTCCCTCTCGCCGCTCTTTGAACACGTTCATTCTAGGGTGGGATATCTTCATCTTCGGTTCTTCCTTGAGCCTAACAATCATACTGTACCCCGTGAACAAGGGCGGAGAGTAGACGTTGGGTGCCACAACCGCTATTCGGTTCTCTAGCGATCGAATCGTGACGTATTGATGCCACGGTTCAACTCCCTGTCTCACAATCCTTGATGGACACATCAGCAAGTCCGCACCCTTAAGGGTCAGGATTCTCGCGGCCTCTGGGAAATCAACGTCGTAACAAACTAGGACCCCAATTTTGAACCCGTCAACCGGGAAGACCTTGTAATCGTTTCCAGGACGCGCGATCTTTTTCTCGAAGTGAAACAGATGGATTTTCGGTTGTCGTCCGATGACTTCTCCGTCCCGACCAATGACCGGGCTATTAAGATAGATTCGGCCCCTGACACGTTCGTAGAAAACTCCTCCGACAACCACAACACCGTACTCCTCAGCGACCGATTGGAGTCCCGGAAGCGGGCTCATAGGCGACGGAATCGTCTTCTCAGGCAACCAATGCTCTGGTAAGCAGATAATGTCCGCTTCCTTCTCCGCTGCCCGCTTTGCCTGCTTGATTGCCCGGAAAATTGTCTCTTTGACGGAGATTGCTATAGGTCTGGTCTGCACTGCTGCCGCTCGAACAATCTTCTTTGACGTTAGGGAGCGACCTCTGGCCTAGACTTTCAGTCTCTTGACTGCAATGTCCAATAATTGGCGCGCGACCTCACGCTTGGGCGCCAAAGGAATGTGGATGACATGCTTTCGCTCGTCGACAACAAACAGCTCGTTAGTATCAGTCTGAAATCCTACACCGTCCAGTGAGACATCGTTGGCCGCGACGAGGTCTGCGTTTTTCTCGCTGAGTATTTCAAACGCTTCTGTCACGAGCCGCTCGTTCGTGACGCCGTGTTCCGTCTTGAAAGCTACGAGAAACGAGTTCGGGCTTGCACGACGAATTTCTCGGATTATTTTCGGAGTGGCTTCTAGCTCCAGCTCGACGGTTTTCTCCTTCCTTGTGCTTATCTTCTGGCCAGCGGGCTTCGATGGCCTATAGTCGCTCGGGGCCGCGGCGGCGAAAACTAGATCGTGTTTATCCTTCTTCAATTCGCGCAGAGTAGCCTCAAGCATCTCCTCCGTGGTTTCAACTTTGACAGTCTTCACGCTAAGTGGAGGTGTGACTGAGCCGGGTCCCAGAATCAACGTTGTGTCGGCACCTCTTGACCATGCTTCCTCTGCAATCGCGACGCCCATCTTCCCTGAGGATCGGTTAGTGATTACTCGGACCGGGTCGATGTGTTCGATCGTGGGACCTGCGGTGACCAGCACCCTATGTCCCTCAAGGTCTCTTCTCTGAGATGAGAGTTGAGAAGAGAGCCGTGTGATGACCGCCTGAATAATCTTAGCCGTTGATGCGATCTTCGCCTTTCCTTCTACAATCTCCGGTTCGACAAACTCGACGCCTATCTTCTTGAGACGCGCAATGTTCTCTTGAGCTATTGGATGATCATACAAAGGCTCGTGCATCGCTGGTGCAATGAGAACCGGCAGTTTGGAACCGATGGCGGTCGCAGCCACCGTTGTGACCGGCGTATCGTCAATTCCCGATGCAAGCTTCCCGATCGTGTTAGCGGTTGCAGGTGCGATGAGAACTAGGTCAACGTGTCCCGAACTCTTTCCAGCGAGGGTTATGTGCTCCAACTTGCCGGTAAGCTCTCGGACTACTGGATTTCCTGTAGCCCATTCTAGAAGATCGGATCCGATCATCTTCTCTGTCGATGGTGAGATTACTGCATACACGTCCGCTCCATGTCTCATCAGCTCGCGCGCAATCTCGGGAACTTTGAACGAGGCAACACTACTCGACACTAGGAGTGCAATCTTTTTTCCTGAGAGTTGTGTGCCAGAGGATCCGGTGATGTCCTTGGAGGGGTGGGTCATTTCCGGCCTGCCTCCTATTTCTTCAATTGTCCACTGTCATAGGCCCAGTCTAGAAGTTGTATGATCTCGTTGAGACTATACTTTCCGGCGCTCTGAGGGATCCGTTTGAGAATGTCGGGCAGGCTCGGTAGCATGGGCCGAATAAATCCGGGAATCTTGTCGTACATTGCCTGGACCCCCGAAATAATCTCCTTGGCGTCTTTCTCTTCGATACTGGTTCCCTTGAGAGCTGTCTTCATACTCTTGACGCTCATTTTCCTTCCAACTTCCTGGTTCGATCTTATCTCGGACATATACAGGTTCTTCGCGTCCCGTCGGTGTCAATTTCTGGGATTGTACCTTGAGGAACAGTAGGCAAGGGAGCCCAGTTCAATCGTTCCTCGCTTCTGTTAAGAGTTCTTCAAAGAATACGGAGTCACCGTGTATTGAAGCAATCCGGTGGGTTCTTGGTCCTGGTCTGTCAGGCTAGGGCATAGATCTTCCATCGCCGGTAACTTTTGGAAGGCTTTGCATCAAAGAGTAATGTTGGGGGAAGGTCCACGCCTTCCATTTTCTCCACATCTTATTGGAGAAAAGAACGGCCAACAGGTCGTTCATTATGACAAGGGGGAGAGATGCGCTGGCTGCGATGCCGAAGATAATTATCGGAGAAATCAGTCCGAACGCGAACGCGACTTTGTGGGCTTGGTTGAGTTGTGTTCCCATTGACCTGAAGACGAGCCGAAGTACCCACAGTGAGATGAGAATATCGAAAACCATGATGACCGGCGGGAAGAGGTTGGCACTTGCTGCGAAGCCTCCTGCAAGGAGCCAGATCGGAAAGAAAATCGCTCCAATTAAAAAGAATGCTCGGGGCCTCCATCTCGGCTCTGCTCTAACAGTCTTCAGAAAATCAGTAGGCAATTTCTTCGCAGCGATAACGAGCAGTACTACCACAATGCTCGAAAGAACCAGTAGACCCCATATCTCAGCAGGCCAATAGTTTACGAGTAACGAAAGGAGGACAGAATCGGTAGCTAACGTGACTGTACTGATTCGTATTCCTTTTGTCGAAACAAGGCTTTTTGATTTCAGATCTGGAAATGCTAATCCGAAGATGAAGATAGGCAGGCCGATGCTGAAAACTGAGTGGAAGATCACCAGTCCGACCGTCCAGACCCAGTTGACTCCGAGCCAGTGGCCGTAGACGCCTAGATTTCCTACTACCGAGGATGTTGGGTTGAACAGTGTTCGCAGGGCGAGTCCCTCTTCCACGATTCCGTAGGCTGCTCCCAGGAGGAAGACTGATGCCCAGCCTTTGTTCCAGCGAATCTTGGCCTCGCGGATCAATATGACGCCTGGACCGTAGAGGGCGAGATTCGCAGCGAGAAGGAGAAAGAATACTGGAGGATTTAGAACCAGGAAAGCCATGTTGCTTGAGCCTGAAAGGTACTCTGGAATCCCAGGGGTTAGAATGAGCAGACAGAGTAATGGATGCGCCTTTAGGTAGCTGATTATCCGGGCTACGCGCCCCTTTCTTTCCGTGACTTGTGGGTACCACGTACTCAAGGATGAGGTCTCGAAGCTACGGGAAACCGGGTCTACAGTATTAGCCGTCTAATACCAAGGGAAGCATCTCTCCGTTACTAGAAGAAGGTCTTCTTACCGATCAACCGTGCTTGTTGAGGAGCCAGCCGACGATTCTCCCACGGACCACGAGCTCTCGCCACCTATCTTGCGTGAGATTGTGTCGTTCGTCGCTTATAGGAACTACCAGTAGGTCTGCTCCGATTCCATTCGCCAATTTCTCCAGCGCGTGTAGGATCTCTCCGGGAGGATGTAGAGAATAGATTAGGGACGCTCCCTGATACAAGTTGAAACTTGGAAATGTCACATCGTCTGCGACAGCTCGAATCCGTCCAGGCTTCTGCGAGCGCACCCAAGATTCGTCTTTGTCGGTTACAAGAACCTCTGCCAGAGGCAGGGCTTGAGATATTCGCTCCGCCACGTCTATCCTGTGGCCTACTCCGATTTCTATGATTTTCCTGGCGTCGCCGTAGTTCTGTTTGATCCAGTCTACGAGCTGTTCGAACAAAATTCTGGATAGATCCCGGATCACTTGGGCCAACGGGGCTGCATAGCACCCTGCTCTCCGTTGGCCTGACGCGTCTTTCTCATCCCTTCAAGGATCAGCTTCTGCTCGATAGCGGCCACCAACAATTTCGTCTCGATGACCTTGTCCGGATTGACGCTCATGCTAACAGCTCCCTCTCTAACCAGAAACTCGACAACCTCGGGATAGTTTGAAGGTGCTTGACCGCATATCGATGTCGTCACGCCTTTTTCGCTGCAGACTCTGATTACATGGCTCATTGCTCGTAACACAGCAAGATTGCGTTCGTCGTAGATTTCCTGGATTGATGCGTCGTCTCGGTCAATGCCAAGGATCAACATTGTCAGGTCGTTGGTTCCGAATGATATTCCGTCAATTCCCTCGTCGACAAACTTGTCGATCAGCAATACTGTAGCGGGAACTTCTACCATGATCCAGAGTTTGAAGTCGGGGCCTCTCTTCAATCCCTCCTCTTCGAGGATTTTCCTCGCGTTCCTGAAGTCCTCAAGCGTCCGGACGAAAGGCAGCATCACGTGGACGTTGGTGAGTTTGTACTCTTCTCTAACTTTCTTGATAGCTCGGCACTCTAATCGGAAAATGTCAGGCTCTTTCACGTATCGGAAGCAGCCACGGTATCCTAGCAACGGGTTGGGCCCGACATGGCCGGCTTCATGTTCGTATTTTTCGCCGCCTGGAAGGCCTAGAAACTCGTCAGGTTTGAAGTCAAGGCATCTGTAGACGACTGGCCGTGGAGCAAAAGGTGTTGCCACCTTTCTGACCCCTTCAGCGAAAGCGTCGACCATCTTCTCGCCGCCTCCCTCCTCTATCAACAATCGCGGATGTTTCCCGACGGAGAGCATCATGTGCTCTGCTCGCAAGAGACCTACACCGTCCGCGTGAGTCTCCCGTTCGACCTTTTCTGCGAGCTCTGGGAGTGAGATGTTCACGTAGATCTTTGTCGCGGTTATTGGGATAACAGTGGGAATCTCATGTTGAGGTTGTGTTGCCCTGAGAACTTCTTCAACTAGACCGTTATAGACGACTCCTGATTTCGCATCGACCGTATACTCTTGTCCCGTCTGCATAAGTTTGGTCGCGTTCCTTGCGCCTACGATGCATGGGATACCCATCTCTCGGGAGACGATGGCAGCGTGGCATGTTGTTCCTCCGTCTTCTGTGACGATTGCGCCGGCGATTTTCATGTAGGGAACCCAGTCAGGGTTCGTCATTCGAGTAACGAGAATGTCCTTGTTCTTCATCAAGCGTCCCGCTTCAATAGTGGTAGGGACGATCTTCGCTCTTCCCGCGTGCAAGCCCGGGCTCGCGGCCAGACCGTGCACGACCGCGACTCTATGGACGATATGTGAATCCGTTTCGCCGGTTGGACTCTTCATCTTGCTCCAGAAGGTTTCGGGCCTGGTCTGGACAACGTAGAGTGAATTTCCGGTAGGTCCGTTCTCGATGGCGAACTCGATATCTTGTGCAGTGTGGTAGTGATCCTCGATGTCCACCGCGGTCTTTGCAATTTCGATTACTTCCTCGTCGGTTAGGCTGGAAACGTTACGTCGCTCTGCTGGGACTTCGTTCTGCATGGTCAGCCCTGTTTTGTTGTTTGGGACGTGCTCGATCATCTTTGGGACGATCTCTTTGTGGATTAGCTGCATGGTGCCTTTGTCGACGATGAACCTGTCAGGACGCACGATTCCCGCGACGAGGGCCTCTCCCAGACCCCATGTCGATTCGATGACTATCCTTGATGGGTCGCCGTTGATCGGGTCTAGTGTGAAAACTACGCCAGAGGATTTTGATTGGACCATCTTCTGGACTCCGACGCTGATGAGTACTTTCTCGTGTGGGAAACCCTTCTCTTCCCGGTAGAATATGGCGCGTGGAGTGTAGAGGCTGCCCCAGCATTTCTGCACATAGTGTACGAGCTGATCCTCGCCGCGGACGTTAAGGTAGGTGTCTTGTTGCCCAGCGAAAGATGCGTCGGGCAAATCTTCGCTGGTGGCGGAGGACCTTACTGCGACAGTCACATTCTTGTCTCCGGTTTTCTCGCATAGCTCGCGGTAGGCACTTCGGACTTTGCCCGCGATGTCCTGGGGCATGGGGGCGGATTCTAGAATCTTGCGGATCTCCTCGGACGCTTCCTCGTACTGTTTCGGGTCCCGGGAACCGTTAGAGCTTCCCAACGTCTTGTGTATAACCTCGCCGATCTTTGTCTCTTCAAGAAATCGGTGAAATGCTTCTGCAGTTACTGCGAATCCGGGAGGGACATTGACTCCTTTGGCTGTAAGCTCGCCGAGGTTAGCGCATTTTCCACCGACTAGTGGAATGTCGTCTTTTCTTACGTCTTCAAGCCGGACAACTATGGCGTCTAGCTTGGGCACTAGGTTAGGCTCCTGCGGGTATTTGTGGCGCGACTGGTTCTTCGACTATAATCCGGGTTTTCATGGGTAGTTTCGTTCCGGCGACTTCGCATGCTTTCTTCGCGGTTTCGACGCCGTCCTCGGGAACGTAGATGATTAGGATCGATTGGCCGTTTTCGACTCTGGCTGCTCGGCCGGTGGGTTTTCCGAAAGCTCGCCGCATTCCTTCCTGCAATCTATCGGCTCCTGCGGTGGCGATCATCTTGTTTTCTCGGAGGATAATATGCGGGTACACGCACAGTTGTAATCGGTATCCTGTTTCTCCCCACCGGTCGGTTAGGATCTTGTTTGCGGATACACGAGCTGATTCTAGGGCGTTGTGGCGGATCTGCACGTGTTCTTTGGCGACAAGGTGGATCTTTCGAGCGAACTGGGTAGACAGGTCTCCCATGTTGAACTTGGAAACCTTAGGCGCTGGTGACCCGTGGATGTATTTCATCCGGGTGAAGGCCTGGCCTGATGGGGAACGATAGTTGCGACCCTTCATGAGCAAATACCATACGGGCATTAGCTGAGGGTGCTAATGAGGATTGTTGCGCCGAGTGGCTGAAATGAATCCCGGGACTTCGTACTATGCCGATTTATTCACGATTTACCGCCGACGAAGCAAGTGGATTTCAAGCTCCTCTTCAAGAAATGAGCCCGGAACCCAGCCCAGACAGACATCGATTCCCGGAAAAAATTGGATCCCTTAAGGGGTCTTTTGTGGCATGAGTTGTTCCCGCGGACGCTTGCGAAAGAAAAGCCAAACCGTCTCTTTCACCCTATGGAACCGCCCATGATCAGCTAATCCCGATTCCGAGCATGTGATTCACAGAATAGAAACAAGCAATTGAAGACCACTTTGGAAATCAGTATTTTGGAAAGGTTTCTTGAATCCGGTCTTTGAAACCGGGTACTAGTGAATTCTCGAGCCCCTGGGGCCCCTCGAGATCTCGCGCCCCGCCCTTCTCGAAAATCTAGAACCTACGCTTCTCTGCTCTTGGTTCTCAGCTGGTCAAACAGGCTCGGCTCCAAGTCCTTTATTGTCGGTATGAACGCCCTAGCCCGAGACACCTCGTCAAGATCAACCTTGCAGATCTGAAACTCCTCCATATCATACTTGCATTGGGCTAGGACCGAGCCATTAGGCGCTATGACCCTACTTCCACCCCAGAACTGCAAACCCTCCTCGATACCAACACGGTTGACGTAGGCGAGATAGACAGCGTTCTCCATCGCCCGGCTCAGACAGAACCCCTCGAAAAACCTCCGACGCAACCCAGGACTAGCGGATATGCAGATGATCACTTGTGCACCCTGCAAAGCCTGCAAGCGAGTCAGCTCAGGAAAATAGAGATCATAACAGATGCTCAAACCGATTGTTCCAAGATCGGTCTTGAAAACCGGCGCTTCTTGTCCCGGACGATAATACCGGCGTTCCTCGAAAACAGAGTGCGTCGGAAGATGGATCTTCCGATACCTCCCAATCAAGCCCTTCGGACCGACAAGCACCGCGGTGTTGTGAATCACCCCCTTGACCTCGCTCTCCTCGGGCATGCCGAAGATGACGTGAACACCGTGCTCCTTCGCCATACTCTCAACCTTCCGCGTGCTGGAACCTGGGATTGACTCTGCCAGATGAAAGACCTCGTCTCTCATGGTATAGCCTGTCAAATGGAGCTCAGGAAAGATCAGCAGATCGATATTCTTCTTTCGAGCCTTGGTTGCCTGTTCCGCGATCAGCTTCAGGTTTCGCTCTTTGTTCCCGACTTTGGGACCGGTTTGGGCGAGTAGAAGGCTAACAGGCTTCGTCCATGCTCACCTTACGTGGATTCCGGCTCGTTTTCGGCATATAGACCTGCCTAACGGCTCGTAATAGCCCCCGTCCGTTGTTCAAGGTTACAGTACGGCTTTATGACGCTCAGCCCGTTCCCGCCTCGTTTCACACCCTCAAGGAGGGAATGGATTGCTCTTCACAAGGCTAGCTCGTACTATCATCAAGCACAACCGGGCGGTCTTCGTGATCTGGCTGGTCGCTCTCGCCTTAAGCGTCCCAGCAATTCTCCAAGTTCAGAGCGTCATCGTCTACACCGAGACAGCTTACAACCCCAAGAATTCGGAGTCGAGCATCGCTCAATCCATTGTCAGCAGGGAGTTCAGCATCAGTCAAGGCGACAGCGTCGTAGTGGTAATCACATCAACGGATGTGCGGGGCAACGACGTTCGCGACTTTACTCTAACGCTGAACAAGACCCTGCATAATGACCGGACAATCACAAACCTAAGCAACGTCACAAGCATCTACGACATCTACTACCAATTACTCGTTGGTTATACGAGCGAGGTTCATCTCCAGCTCTATCAGGAGAAAAACCTGACCAGCCTTGCCACTTCGATAGAATTCGGCGTACCTGCAATCTACGTGAATCAATGGACAACGCTCGTAAATTCTGGGCCTTTCAACATAAATCAATCACAGGTCGCCGCCTACAATCAAAAAGCCAACCAATCCGCATGGTTGATTATAGCTTCGCAAACTCCCCAAGCCTACCAGCCAATCGCTTTGGCCTACGAGAACCTGTTCTACCAATCATGGAACAAGACGTTCAACGCCTCCACATACACTCAAACACAAATTACGGTAGTCACGCCTCCATTAGCCCGGGCTCAGAACGTGACCAAAGGAAGCCCGCTAATGGTGACTCAGCCAGCTTACTACAACATCACCCTGCCATTCTTCCAGTCTAGTATACCAGACGCGCCAACCCGAACTCTGTTCGTCGATGCCGCGGGGTTCTTCAACCTCTACAACTTCTGCCCCAATACATGTCCCAACAATTACTGGAACGACCCCGCCGCGATTCAGACCTTTGTTGTCGACGCGTTCTCGGAAATGGCCAATGCAACGCCGACCCAGACCTTTATCATAGGTGAGATTTACTCGCTCGGCGCTTCAGCGAGTTTCGGGGACTTTACAAGCCTCGCAGGCATGCTTCTTCGAAACTACAACCTCAACAGTTACCCGGTCCAGCCGAGCAAAGACGTCTACACCCAGTTCGTCTCCGGCTCTAATGACACAATGCTGGTCATACTGGACTTCAAAACGACCGGACCGGACCCGAAGAACAGCATCGCAAGCATACGGACCGACGTTCAACATGCAAACGTCTTCAGCAACACAAACCTCTTAGTCTATGTCACAGGCGCCCCGGCGTTCAATTATGATATTGAAACAGAATCGATCAGAGACGTGGAACGCATAGACCCCATCACCGTCGTCCTGATCATAATAATCGTCGGCATATTCTTCGCGTCTCTTGCAGCCCCACTGATCCCGGTATCCGCTATCGGAATATCTGTAGGCATAGCCTTCGGCCTAGTCTATATAATCGGCAGCCTGTTCACTAGTGTCCATTTCCTAATCTTGACACTCCTGCCCGTCGCGATGTTCGGGGCAGGGTCCGATTACTGCATCTTTCTTGTCAGCAGGTATGCTGAGGAGAGGCGGATGGGACGAGGAAAGAAAGATTCTGTCGAACGAGCCGTAACGTGGGCGGGCGAGAGCATCGCCACAAGTGGAGCTACAGTGGTCATTGCTTTTGGAAGCCTGGCCATTGCTGGCTTTGGAATGCTCCGGTCTATCGGGATCGCGGTAATGATGGGCATATCCATCGCACTACTAGTCGCCCTCACTCTAGTGCCAGCTATTCTGTCCATATTCGGGGACAAGATATTCTGGCCAGGCGGACTGGGTCTCTGGAGAAAGAAGAAGGTTAAAGGGAGCAGCTACTACGCACGTGCAGCTAGGTTTACCGCAAAACACTCGAAGCTAATCCTCATAGTCGCCCTAGCCGTCAGCCTACCAGCCACGAGTACGGTCCTTTCCTCACAGACAAGCCATGACCTCATATCACAGGTTCCAAACTCCCTCGAGAGCAGAGCCGGCTACAACAGCATGGTCCGAGGATTCGGACCCGGGACAATAACCCCAACGTACACAATCGTGCAGACGCCTGTAATACTCGCAACTGACAAGTGGATTAACGTCACCGCGTTGCGCTCTCTATCCTACGCCGAAAACTCGACATTGTCGATCTCCGGCATATCGAAAGTCTACGGGCTTACGCATCCATCGGGCGATCCGATTCCGTACTCATCCTTCAGCCAGTTGAATGCTGCACAACAACAAGCCATGATCAGGAGCATGGAGCCCTTCCTCGGGAGCGATGGAAAATCGGCAATGGTCTGGGCTAATTTGTCCAACGAGCCCTACACAGACAAGGCCATCACTACGCTAACGAAAATCAGGCAGAACATCAACAGTCTCCAGAGCAGTGATAGGCTACTCGCCTCATCTACAATGCTTGTCGGGGGAGAAACGGCTTCCGTCGCAGATCTTGCCAACTCAAGTGCTGCTGACTACTTCAACATGACCGCACTAGTCCTTGTCGGAGTCTTCGTAGTTCTAATGATCGCCCTAGGCTCGATCTTCACTCCGTTGCGGCTCATCTTCACCATACTTCTCAGCATCTCCTGGGCGATGGCCGCAGCCATCTACATCTTCCACACCTATATCGGGATGGAACTGATCTGGATACTCCCAATCATGCTTCTAGTAATAATGCTCGGACTAGGACTTGATTACGACATATTCCTAGTAACTAGGATCAGAGAATACGTGGTCGGCGGCGCGAAAGATGACGAGGCCATCGAGACTGCAGTAGAGCGCACTGGAGGCATAATCACAGCCACAGGTCTAGTGACAGCAGGTGCCTTTGGAACTATGATGCTGTCGCAGATACCCATGCTACAACAGCTCGGGCTCGCGTTCTTCATAGTCGTTATTCTGGACGCGACCATTACACGAGTCTACCTTGTACCTTCGATCATGAGGCACATGAAGCGTCTCAATTGGTGGGCTCCAGGACGGATAAGAAGGGTACCAATCACTCCAGAAGAGAAGCTCATACCTCCTATCCCGATGGGAACAAAGCTCGTTGTTACAGTGGAAACTCTAGCGGTTGCAGGGCTCGGTCTGGTATTCTATCTCGACTATATCAACAATCAGTATCTTCAAGGATTCGTAAATCAGACAAGCTCAAGGCTCCTAGCAGGGATCAACGTCTGGACCGGAGTGATACTTGGGGTAACATCCTTCCTGACAACCTACATTCTTCTCCGTGGAAAACCCAAAACTGGCAGCACAGACAAGCCAGCCCTACTTCGCAAGGTGAGCCAGCAGTTAGGCAAACTTCGTCCGAGACGTGCGAAAATACCGATAATCACGCCTATTTCCAATCCCTCGGCCAGCTTGGCCTCACTGGGACCAGTAGTCACAACAGAGACGCCTCTCAAACCAACACTCCAAGACCAAGAACAACCTACGACGACCTCTTCCAATTCAAGTGAAGAGAAGAAGCAAGGGGCCTAGGATACTATCCTATACAAGTCGACTTCGACATTGTTCCATTTCTTGTGATGAAACGGGAAGAGATGGGGAATGTTGAGAGTCATGTTACGCAGTGCATCAACCCTCCGATTTTTCTTTGCGATGACACCGTTAAGATACTCTCTAGTCGAACTCTTGTGGATAGAATACGAAACAGGAGCAAGCTCGAACGCTCGCTCAAGAAATCGGACGTCAAGATGAGGAGACCGTGTCCCATATGGAGGATTCATGATTACAGTGTCATATCTTCCCACGACCTCGGCGACATCCGATACGACCCATTCGACTTGGACCCCGGTCGCCCGCGCGTTCTCCCTTGCTAGAGCAATAGCTTTCTCATCGATATCTACCCCCACGACCTTCTGTGAGCCCATGATGGCAGCACCGATCGCTAATCGCCCGGTCCCGGTTCCGAGATCAATGATTTCGCCCTGTAGATCGCGATGCTCGAACCCGGCCATATAGAGCAGTTCAGCTGCTACTTCGGGAGAAACGGGGTACTGTTCGAGCCCTAGTTTTGGGGTCTGAGGTATCTTCAGTTTTCCCAACTGAATCTCCAGTTGGCGTTTAGAAACTGTTTGTTCTTCTACCAATTATAGGCGGACCAGTCCCCGTTCCAAAAGCTGTTCCCAGGTCCATGCTCCGACGGCAACCATGATCTCGTCTCTTGTGATGATCGGCTTTGGAAACCTTTCAGGGTCGTCGAGCGCAAGGCGGGGACAGGCAGTATCAACGAAGACGTCGATATCGATGAAGTCGAGTAGTTTCTGTGGCACAATCTCATCCGCGTAAAGAACCACAGCTTTCTTGCCTGCTTCCTCGATTTGCTTGAGAATTGACAGAGCAATCTGTGGGTTGCTTTGTCCTGGCTTCGTCGATACTATTATTCCGAAACTGCTGGCTTTCCTCGCTTTGTCGACCATTGCATATCTTTGCCGCACTATACGGTCTCTGTCTTGGTCTAGGACCTTGACTGTTCCATCATAAGGATCCGCAAGAATCGTTGATTTCTCTACTGAGAGAGCCGCACCAAGACCGTGGAAATAGCTGCCTACGATTAGAAATGAGTCGACCTGAGACTGAATCCTCCTAAGTCCGAAATAGTCGCAACCTAGAACCTGTCCGGTCTCGTGTGCCCAAGGACCGCGTCCAGGCGTCTGAACGTTGAAGCCCTTCGCTTCGAGGAATTTTGCCGCTTCAGGAACCTTGTGCAGGTGTTGAATTGTAGTGGCAAGGCCGACTGTCTCGCCTTGGAGGAGGGAAACAGCTCGCTCCACGAACGGAATAATGTCATGATTGCTTTTTGCAGGGAGATAGACCACTGGGACTCCGTTGGAACTGTCGCGGAAGAATTCGTTATGCCCGTAATGCACGAGTAGGTCAGCTCTCAGGCGGGTCGCGGCATCTAAAGAGAGGTCGCAGGCGCCCCACGCAGGCACCGCGGAAACGAACACGTCCGCTCCTGTTTTCTCTCGAACCAGCCCCGCAAGTCTAGTGCCCTCGTTCTTCAGACCGTCGGGTAGCTGAATCAGTATCCTTCGGGCACCTCTCCCCGTTATCTCAGCTAGGAGCTTGTCCTCTTCAAGGTCGAACATCGCCATGTCAAATTCACGGGAGAGAATCTACCAAACGGGCGGAGCTCAATATAAACACCCGAGAAGATCGGACGATTTCCTTCGCGGTAGCTTGTTAGGTAACACGACTGTTAAGCTCGGTGTTGAGGGTGGGTTGAGGCTATGACAGAGAACCAGAAACCGGAGTCCAGACTCGACCTTGGTCTCGCCGACCAAAGGTCCCTGGCAACAATGGTCGATGCTTCATTGAAGCGCGGGTCTGGTCTGTCGATTGCGCTGTCTGATGCGACTATAGGCGTCAGCCTTGACAAGCTAGGTGATTGGACCATCACGGTTGGTCTCTCATCTAGATCAGATCGCTTCCACCAATCGATATCCTGTCTCGAAAGATTGGGGTTCTTTCAAGCAACAGAAAACGAAGGTAGCATCTACATGCTCTGGACATCTCTACTCTCGGAAGTCGGTGATGCCAGAATTGTTGCTGAGCAGACTCTTTTGCAAGCTGTGAAGGCTCTGCAAAGGCCTACCGTTTCACTGTACATCAGCTAGTCAAACGAGCTTAGAGTGTTACGCGGGAACCGCGACTGTTTGTCGCGGTAGAGATTTTCTCCCGACAACTTCACGGATCGCGCCATTATCCATCTGGATTATCGTATCCGCCTCCGCTTCAAGATCTCCAACATGGCTGATGAGAAAGATCTGTTTGAAGTTCTGTGACAGTTCTTGGTGGAGCAGTGCGAGGATTCCTTCTCGGCGAACTCTGTCCGAACTGCCCAAGGGCTCGTCGAGGAATAGAAATTCTGGATTATGGCCCTTGGCTTGAGGTAGCAGTGCGAGGGCAAAGGCTAGCCTCATTGCCAGTAAGAGCTGGTCTTCTGTGCCCCCTGAGAAAACCTCCTTAGGCTTGAACTCACCAGCCTCAGGGTCAAAGACTCTGACAGTATAGTCTTCATCGAGTTGTACAGCTTTGTATTTTCCTGAGGTTATCACTGGGAGAATGAGTCCCATATAGCGTTCGACTTGGGGCTTAACACGGTTCCGCAACGACTCTGATGTTTGCTCCAATCCCTTGACAGAAAGCTTGACGACTGCACAATCCTTCTCAAGGAGCATCACCTTCTTCATCTGGGTCTGAACCTGGTCGTCAAGACCGATGTTCTCCTCGAGTAACTGGCGTAGTTCTAGTTGTCGGGAGATCGAGTCTTCGATCTGGGCCTTGTTTCTTGAAACGGATTCTTTTAGCGAATCTCTCGCGTCAGCGGTCTCCTCAAAGAGCGTCTCGGAGAAGGCCAGGCCTTCTGGGAGATCGGGTAACTGAGCCGAGCTGAATTTCTTCTCGACCTGTTTGATTTCGGTCTGGATAAAGTCGAGCCGTTCTTTGACCTGCGGTTCCTCTTTCAACTGCTGGCCAAGTAATTTCACCTTAGCCTCGAGAGACTGAAATGATTGTTTGTCACTGTCGAGCAAGGCGGAAATAGTCTCGAAAATCGCTTTAGGGTCCTTGGTCCCTGCGATCTTTGCAGAGTATCGCGAGATTGAACTTAGTCTTTCCAGAAGATTTTTTGACCTTCCAGCAACGTCTGTTTCGATTGCCGTCAGGTTTTGTTGAGTCTCTGCAAGCTCGTTCTCCCATGAGCGGATTAACTGCTGGCCGGCCATTTGCTCTTGCTCAAGTTTCGAGCTGCTAGCTTGTTGCGAGAGAGAGACAATCTGTCGGGACAATAATAGGAGGGATGCTATGGCCAAGGATCCGAAGGCAACTGCGACTTGGGGAAGCCCGAGGAAGAAGGAAAGAATAGCTCCAGCGCCTAGCGCCGAGGTGGAGATGAAATATGTCCAGACCCTTCTCGGCTTGGACTCGAACGTTTTGGGATTTCCAAGAACTGAAGCTTCCTTGGTCTTTTCGACAATTTTGGCACTTAGATTATCTTTCGACTCTTCTAACTGAACTCTGCGGATTTCGGCGGATTGAAACTCTTCAAGCATGCTCGATGCTTGGGTAAGCTGGGTTTCTATTTCGGAAAGTTCAGAGAACTGATTGATCTCTGATTGAGCGTTCTCCAGTTCTTCTCTCTGGGCAGAAATCCCCGCGAGTTGTCGCTGGAGAGTCTCTGCTAGACGCGACTTGTCCTGAATCTCTTGACGAAGAGATTGTTGAAGCTTCGAGGCGTCATCGTATTGTTTGAGGGTCTTGTGGAGGAAATCGGTGGCTGCGAACTTTTTCTCTAGATCTACAAGTTCTAACTTGAGCTTCTGAATCCTCTCGGCCAAAGTTGAGAGTTGGGTCTCGGCTTCCCGGTATCTCTTCAACTGGTCTTGAAGCGATTGGAGGCGCTCACGTTCAACCGTTAGTTGGCCCGGATTTCTGGTCGTGCCCTCGATCCGCGCCCTCTCAGCATCGAACTGGTCTTGGACTCTGTTGAAGCTGTCTAGGTTTAGGAATACGTTGACAACTTTCCTTCGATCGTCAAGTCTCTGCTTGATTAGTCTTTCAAGATCTTTCTGTGCGACAACGCTGCTTGCCACAATTTCGTTGTAGGTGATTCCTCCGAGGAGTCGTTCGATCTCACTCGTTGTGTCATTTACTGTCGTGGCGAGGGTTTTCTGTCGACCGTCCCCGCCGAGCTCGTAGAGCTGTGCACGATTCGGTCTAGTCTTGTGAATCTCTCTTACTACTCGGTATCTGAGGTCGCCGATGGCGAATTCGAGTTTTACTTGGGCTTCGACGGTTCCGTAGCTGAGGATCTCCTCGTTGCTCGGCTTCTGGCTAGGACGGATCATCCTGCCGAAGAGGGCGAAGAGGATCGCGTCGAGGATAGTGGATTTACCGCTCTCATTCAATCCCGTGATTAGCGAGATGCCTTCTGAGAAGGTTAACGGCTGTGAGAATTTGAGTTTCTTGAAGTTGTGAGCGTAGAGGCTTAGAAGTTTCAGCCGACTCCTTCCTCCTGAAGCTTTGCTACTGTCAGCTTCCAGGCTTCCTGGACCAATGGTCTCTCTTGGTCTCCTGTTTTTTCTAGTAGGTTCTGGAAGGTCCGGTCTAGTTCTTGGAGCGGAGTGGTCTTTGGAAGCGATTCCAACGGGACCATTGTGAGGACGTTCAGTTGTTCTTCGTCGAACTCGATGTGGAAGAACTTGTCCTGTGCATAGGTGTAGAGTGCGGATCGCTTGTAGGTTGAGAGTTGATCCAGCGTGACTTTTCCATGGACTCTTACGCGGAGTATCTTCTCGTCGTCGATTCTCTTCTCTAAGGCTTCCTCTATTTGTCGTGTGAGGCTTCCGTCACCAGCCACTCTGAACTCGAGGGTTTCCATTGGCCGAGCGGGGGTTGGATGAAACTCTTGCTGGACTATTCCCGTCTTGTCCAGTTCGAGCCAGACGAATCCTTTCCTCTCGCTTTCTTCATTGAACGAGACTCGCTCGGTACTTCCAGGATAGATGACGGGGGTTCCATTGATCATTTTTCTTTGATGGTTGTGAAGATGGCCCGAGGCGAAGAGTTGGAGGTTTCTCGGGATAGACGATTTCTGAATATGTACTTCTTGGCCAAAGTAGCCGTCGAAGCCTTCGATCGGATAATGTGTCAGGAAAATGTTGATGTCTCCGTCTTGGCTGATCTCGTGACCGGCGAGAGGGTCTGCATCGGCTGGTAGAGATGGGTTGAGGCTCATCCCTGTCACGTTGACGGTTTCACTTCCGAAATTGAACTTCTTACTCGTTGGGCGCTGTTCTTGTATGAAGTAGACGTGTCCGGATCTTGCGTGAACGGCGAGAGGGGAGGCGCCCTGCTCGACGCTGCGTGGAGTATCGTGGTGGCCGCTTACAAGAATGGTTTTGATGTTTTTCTCGTGTAGAGGCTTGAACTGTTCTGCCACGAACGCTCTGGTAGGATTGCCAGGCAGAATGCCATCGTAGAAATCTCCACCGATTAGAAGAATATCGGGTTTGTTCTCTAATGCGAAGTTGACCAAGATTTCGAAGCAACGTTGGAAGTCGCGCTTGCGTTCGAACCGCTTGGGTCCATACTGGACTGCTGATGGGTCTAGGTGGTTGTCGGCTGTTAGGAGAACGTGGACTGTCATGCTAATCTAGCTACGGAGTCAACCGGCGATGAACTGGAACGATATTAAGAGTTGGAGATAGCCGAACGTGACCTGTCGAGTCCTGGACAAAGCAGACGGCTTGCGAGATTCATCGGACGGCGGGAAAAGAAATGGTTGCAAGGAATACGATCAGGGTAGGAATAGACATCGGTGGCACCTTTACTGATCTAGTGGCTACGGACGAGAAACGCGGGGTCTGGAAGATCAAGGTCCTGACCACGCCGATGGATCCATCGGTGGGAGCGCTCGATGCGGTTCGGAGATTGTTGGAAAAAGAGGGGGTTGACGCCGGTCTTGTTAGAGTCGTGATTCATGCGACAACGCTCGCTTCGAACGCCCTTCTGACGGGAAACGTTCCTAAGACTGCTCTCGTCACAACAGCGGGCTTTCGGGATGTTCTGGAGATTGGGCGCCAAAATAGACCTGAGCTGTACAATCTTCAGGTCGAGCGTCTGCCTCCCTTGGTCCCGAGGCGATACAGATTCGAGGTCCGGGAGAGAATCATGTATGATGGGACGCTTCTGGAACCCCTTGATGAATCGCAGGCTATTCTGGTTGCGAGAAGGATACGGAGACTCGGTATTGGAACCGTTGCGGTCTGCCTTCTTCACTCCTACGCCAATCCGAAACACGAGAAGGAGGTGGGAGAAATCTTCAGGAGAGAACATCCTGGAGCGAGACTTTCCTTGTCGTCTCAGCTTCTTCCGGAGTTTCGAGAATACGAGAGAACTAGCACGACAGTCGTCAATGCGTGTCTGCAGCCGTTGTTCTCTGAATACCTGAAAAAACTCGAACAGGGATTGGAAGAGCTCGGAGTTCGCGCGCCTCTCTTTGTAATGCAGTCGAATAGTGGAACCGTGCTCTCTCGCCAAGCCTCATTGGAGCCGGCTCGGCTCATAGAGTCAGGACCGGTCGCTGGGGCTGTGGCGTCCAAGTTCTATTCTGGTGGATCTGAAAGCGTCGTCTCTCTAGATGTCGGCGGGACCACGTCAAAGGCAGGAGTATGGTCTGGCCAGGGGTTCGAAGTGACTAATGAGTTCGAGGTTGGTGGCCGTTTGCATGGAAGCAGGCGAGTTGAAGGATCAGGATACCCCGTCAGGTTTCCAGTCGTAGACCTCGTCGAGGTCGGAATCGGCGGCGGGAGCATTGCCTGGGCGGATGATGCGTGCGTTCTTCACGTTGGACCTCAGAGTGCCGGGGCGTCGCCAGGCCCAGCTTGTTACGGGAACGGCACCAGGTTGCCCACGCTTACGGATGCCTCTCTTGTTCTAGGCAGGTTGAGCCCAAGTTTCCTGCTTGGCGGAGAGCTGCCGTTGAAACCAAGGTTTGCCTACGCAGCCATTGATGGGTTGGTCGCGAAGCTGCCACGGATGAAAGTGATCGATGGCGCCATCGGTGTTCTGAGAATTGCTGTCGCCAAGATTGCGGAAGCGTTGCGGGCGGCGACGGTGGAGAAAGGTCTCGACCCCCGTGAAATGGTTCTTGTGGCGTTCGGGGGGGCGGGACCGATGTTTGCCTGTGAGGTTGCTGGACAACTGGCGATAGAGAAGATAGTTGTGCCTCCTGCTGCGGGGCTGCTATCTAGCTTGGGTCTTCTTCTCGCGGAGCCGTTGCATGATTCCGTCCGGACCGTTCTGGGAGACGCTGAGAGTGCGAACGGTAAAGAGCTTGAGAACATCTTTCACGGAATGGAAGCGAGAGCTAGAAATCTGCTCCGAATAGAAGGAGTAGAAGAGAAGGATGTCAGTTATCAGAGATTCGTGGACATGCGGTATCAGGGCCAATCTTACGAATTATCAGTTCCTCTAAGAGGGAAGATTATTGCTAGGGGGGTGGTTCGATCTGCTATTCGAGACTTTCACCAGAGACATCAAACAAAGTATGGGTATTCTCAACCGGACAAGCCTGTTGAGATTGTCAACGTTCGCAGTTACTGTAGAGGAAAGGCTGGAACGATTGCTAGTGTAACGAATACGCTCGCAGAGGGAGGCCTCCCGAAGACGAGGAGAGTCTGGTTCATGGATGGACGTAGTATCGAGTGTCAAGTCTTACAGCGGAACAGCCTGCCGCCTAGATCCAAGGGAAAGGGACCATGCGTGATCGAGGATTACGATTCAACCTTGCTAATCCCGCCTCAAGCAAGATACGTGATTGACCGAAATGGATCAGCTTCTATCTTAATATGACCTGGGGATGAAGAAGGCTGTTACCCGAACCTGATGGTGCGGGTTTCAACACAGCAATATCGGATGGCACTTGGTAAGTTGCTCTAACAGTGAAGAAAATATGACCAATACATCAAGCGGCTCGAACAGCACGTGGGGAGCGTTTACTCCAGTTATGCCGGCGTTCATTCGATTGATCGCAGGCGTCATCGTACTGGTGATCATCGAGGCAGTTGTGCTCGGCTTTCCAGGTATCACGCAGAACATCTCAGGCAGCACCATTTCGATCGCGAACATTGCCGTATTCATGATCGGGCTTGTCGTGGCTTTCATCGTCTTCAAGTTCGGGACACAGCTCGCGAAAGCGGTCTCGGACGCGTACAAGAACTACCAGACCTGGGTTCCATTGCTAGCGTACATCTTCCAGATCATTGCGATCGTCATTCTCTACAGTGTGAGCAGCGGTATCGCCACTCAATACTTTACCAGCGCGCCTTGGGCTTATCCGCTGATATTCCTCTTGATCGCACTGCTTCCAACGCTGCGAGTTGTTGTCAATCTGGTGCACGCCCTCGATAACTCATCCGGGACGAAGCACTCGACGAACAACTAACTGTACGAGCTAGCCAGGAACAAGAAACCAGAGCCCTTGAGGCTCTGGAAATCCAAAACCCCACTTTTTCGGGATCCGTAAAGTACGCGTCTCTACGTTTGTTCTTCGCAGATACGGTAGACTGAAAGCTCAGAGAACCACTCATGCGACGCAAAATGCTTGAACAATACCCCACTTTTCTGACGGGACGATTTGCTGTCCGGCACTGATTCCACGCGAGTCTGGTGATTTAGGGCACAATCCAAGCTTGGATGCAAAGGCGAAACTTGCCGTTTTATCGCCGTGTCACGAACGATCTCTTGAGCACTGCTGGGAAGGGGTCCCAGATTCGAGATCAGGGTTGATAACAAGCGATTTCGCGAATCAGACTGTTCCCTCGACCACTTTGCGTTGCGAGTCGCGTTCGCTAAGACCCCCCTCCTGGAGAGGTCACTTGCTGTCTGGCACGTATTATGGGCGAGTCTCGTGATTCAGGGCGCGTTCCGGGCTTGGGTCGGATAATGGATGGTGGGATTTCGTCGGGGGGATCCCGAACGTTTGGAGGGAAGTCTAGGGACCCCCTCTCATTTTCAAGATCAGGGCTGAAAATGGGCGATTCTGCATTTCTCTGTTCTCTACTCTAATTGGTAGGGATGGGCTAGTACTGTTCCAAAAGTCGTTGTTGGCTTGTTCGCCCGCCGCCTTAACAGAGGATAGACGACCACAACACCAACAACTGCGACAATTCCTACGGCGACTACGATCCCGACCAAGAGTATCGGAGCCAGAAAAGAACTGAACGACGGACCCTGCTGA
>VBBD01000051.1 GCA_005882895.1 Candidatus Bathyarchaeota archaeon
CCGATCGGCTCAGGCGACGGGCTGCAGACACGTCTCGTAGCAACCCGTAGTAAGCATCCAGGAATGGATGGCTGAAGTGGGTTCGACTCCCACCCCCGGCTCCACAGTGCATAGAAGGAGCCCGTCGTTTGCAAATAGAAGAGCGTCGGAATTTATCACCAGTTTGCACAGACTCCCGAAAAGCGAGGAATGGAACACCCCACACCGTCCGCCATATTGGACCTCGACAATTGTGAGGTGGTATCTCTGACAACTAGAAGGCAACGTTTGGTTTTATCCAGACGTTCTGAGACAGAGTTTTTGGCAACGCCCGACAGATCGTTACCCCTTACAGTGTCACCACTGTCAGGAATGGGTCAGTCTGAAAGGTTCCCTGCTCGACGACGTAGTTTGCCGTGAAGAGGACCCAGAGCTTTCCGCCTTGCGCAACGGCTTGGAAGTAGTCACCGTACTGAGGAACCGTCCATGAACCCCCGTTCGCGCTCGCGTAGAAGAACATGTTGGGGTCGGAGTCAGGCTCGTTGGAGACACTTGTTATTCTCGACTGATGAAAGCTTGAGCCACCGTTTGTAGATTTGGACACGACAACGTCGATTCGATGGTTGAAAGGGTCGAACTGGGTCGTGTAGTAGACAACGAATATGTTCCCTGTCGTTGGGTCCACGGCGACGTAGGGTTGTGCACTGACCGCTGACTTTGAAAGAACGATCGGGAATGACCAAGTCGCTCCCCTATCGGGCGATGCGGTGAAAAGTATTGAAGAGAGGCCGCAGTTGCCTGGATTGTCTGCTCCAAGGAGGGGAGAGCCCAGATACCCGCCTGAAGTGCAAACCTGGATTGTGAAATACAGGTTGCCGGCTGATGGGGTGGAGCTCGTGTCAGCTGCCAGCCATGGTATGCTTGCGGTTCTGAACTGCTCCGTGGCGAATCCCAGTGTAATAGTGTCGTAAGGAAGGGCGGTTCCTTGTCCCATGAAACTTAGGATCGTGTTTGGAGGACCAAAACTCGCGCCCCCGGGTGGAGAAGATCTCACTTTGCATGCGACGGGACCGAAGCTCGTGAAGGTTCCGTAGTCACACCACGTTACGTAGACATTGCCGTTTCCGTCCACCACGGGTGTTGTGAAAGCAGTGAAAAGGTCCGTGTCAGACAATACCACCACTTGTCCACCTGACAACATCGTGCACGAACTTAGGTCACCCTCGCACCTAGCAAGGTAGCTTGAACTTGTGGCCCGACCAAAGGTGAAGTGGTCCCAGCCCACGTAGACCGAGCCAGAATACGGGCCCTTGCTGTGGTCAACGGCCATTACCGGCTTGTCCTCGAGAGTAGGTGAGAAAATGCTGGTGCGTCCGTAAACGAAGATTTCTTTCCAGCACGCATTTATTGTCGGCGCGATGTTCGAGGTCACGCAGGACACGTTTGGGTCGAAAAGGTTGGAGTTCGATTTTGCTATCATAATCCCGTTGCCGCCATCGCGGCTAGTAGCAAGAGAGCTGTAGAGGAAGTTGCCATCTCGGCTCGGAACAACCGTCGGATCCCCAAAGGCTATCATAGGAAACACGGTCGGTGGAAAACTGACTGCAGTAATGTTGAAGTCAGGTATGTCGCTGCCCTTCAAGACTGAGAGGCCTCCGTCGATAGATACTGTGAACCCTGAGAGAGATGCGGGAGAACCCGAGGAGGCGCAGTCGGGTGAGAAGACTTGACAGAACAGGAATTTCGCATCGTTGAATCCGCCTACGACGTGGTCAGGGTTTGCCGGGTCGACCGCGATGGTGGTTTCGGACTGTGGGAAGTAACTGGTATCGTTTATGAAACGCAGTGCCCTCTGGTTGATGCTTTGCAATCCGTTCCCCCGCCCTTGCGGGCCACTTGGATTCGAAACACTTGAAGAGGTCACCGATCCCCCGATCACTGCAGAAACGTTGTCCTGCAGCTGGACTAGCCTAAGGAGTCCCATTCCAGAGAGCGGGGCATGGAAAATGTCACCTGGGGGAGGATTGTAGGACACCTGACCCCCGACTGAGACGGGAGAGAAGGTTGGGATCACAAGGGGCATGAGGACCACGGCCAGCGTCATCGTCGCGAGAACCTTGAAGACCTTGAGAGGCTTCATCTTCCGGCACCAAGACAAATCTGAGGTATTAGTTTATCCTCCCTGGTGGCCGACCGCAAGGAAAAGCTCCCAATTGTTTGCTGAACCAACGGTTTCCCATGCTTCCCCTCCCTTACAACCCTCTGTTCTTTCACAAGTTTCCGGTTTTTTGGGATGAAGATGGGATTCTTTACTGGGGAAAGGCAGAGGCTCAACAAATCGTCTTTGCTCCTATCTTACCCTCCCACCTAACACGGGAAAACATGAGCCACGGTAATTGATACACTCCCGAAGATCCTCCACCCCAGCAGCGTTATCGGCAGACCTTGAATAGCCTAGCGTTCCTTCAACCGAGATGAGGAAAATTCAGACTGGAATGGAGCTTGGAACCATATTTTGAGGTAAGCTGTGAACTTCTCGGTGGGTTTCGGAAAAGACTGGGATTCTTAAACCGAGGGTTGCCTATCTGATGCCGACTGCCGTAAAAGGGGTTAACGGATGTTCCTTCGAAGTCGACATTCCCCGACTCCTTGAACGGACATTTGAGTGGAACGTGTAATCCTAAGGGAACTTTGGCGAGAGCGCTCCCGCGGGGCATGCGTCAATGCATGCCATGCATAGGATGCATTCCGAGTCGTTGAACTTTTTCCAGTCCAAGTCCAAGATTGGAATCTGCATCGGACAAGCTGTCTCACATTCCTTGCAGTTTGAGCACTTGACAGGGTCCCTGTGCATTCCTAGTAGGCTGTTCTTCTGGAAGACTGCCATAATGCCCCCGACCGGGCAGATGTATCGGCACCAGAATCTCGGGATTCGCCACGCAGCATAGATGAACCCCATGAGTATCAGAATATTGATCCAAGTGAGCGCCGAGATACCCTCAAGCCAAGAGCCGAGATTGGCTGCGGAGAAGTCCGAAACTTGAGCGGTCCCGAGGAACCTCCACGAGTGGGCCAGGATCAGCGGTAGAGTTCCGAAAAGGGTGCCATCAGGGGTTATTGCGATAAAGAGGCCGGACGCAAAGGGTCCAAGGCTTTGCTGATAGTCTGATCCAACACCATTGTAGAGCGCGAGACCAAGAGTCCCACTAATCAAGAAAGTAATTCCAACGAGAACATACTTCAATCGGATCCAGTACTCGTGAGTACGCGTCTGAACGGAATCGACCCTTCCCTTTATCCCTGTGATAACGTCTTGTAGGAAGCCGACTGGGCAGATCCAGCCGCACATGAACCTCCCAAGCAACGCTCCGACGACAAACATAATCCCGATGGGCAGCCACGGGAAGATCGCCTGCGACAAAAGAAGCGTGGTAGCGTCCAACGTTGAACCGATCGCACCCTGCGCCTTGACACTGGCCACGACTGGTAGTATGACCCACGATCTTGCGCCGTTGAACGAAGGGTTTAGGCGAGCAAGAGCGATGCCTGCGAATAATAGAAAGAAGCCTAGCTGGACGAGAGTCCTCACTGGCCAGTAGAAGATTCTTCCGCGCCGCAATCTTTGCCATATGCGGTTCGCAACCCCGACCTTGGGTTCGCTTGTGGCAACGGGCTGCATTAGAGTCTCTAGCCTTAACCAAAGATGGGAACGAACTGACGGACGGACTGCTGAATGATAGTCCATTGTTCCGAGTAGACGCCTAACATCATAATCGCCAGCCCCAAGAATAATGTGAGAGTTGCGATGACTCGATTCAAGTTGGTCCACCATTAGCTCGGCGAATCAGTTTAGCATGCTCCGAGTTTGCGTAGTTATATTGTTTCCGAAGACCACTAGCCAATCTATTGTCTGCGTATGATATAGACAAGTCTTTAATAGCGTACGGACGAACCGAGCGAAAATTATTCTTGACTAACGGAGGATTGTCCATGGACGAGAAGAAGCCTAGCACGTCCACGAACTCCACTCCTCCTACTCCGACGCAGCCAGCCGCCTCCCAACCACCGAATCCTACGCCAGTAAAGAGCCCTCTTATCTCGCGAAGGAGATTTCTCCAAGGAGCGGTGGCCGCATCAGTGGTTCTAGCTGCCGCCTCGGTTGGGGCATCAGGCCAAATCTTAGGACCTCAGATTCCTACCCCGCTTCCTGCCCAGGTAATCGCGGATTGGGCTTCTCTGGATAAAAAGTATCAGGATGTCAAGGGTGACCTGACCACCAAAGGTTTGTACAACGAAAGCAATTATTCACAATTTTTCTATTGGCAATACGATTCGTCAGTCAGCCCATACTACAAGAATGTGATAGCTAGGCTCCCTGACGTAGATTCTTCCGGCAATCCTCTAGTCAATCCCTTCTATCCCACCGATCCTATCCTTTCGCACGTAGTCGCTTTCAATACAACATGCGTGCATCTGAGATGCCTTGTTAACCCAATATACGCCGGTAACCCGGGTTCAGGGGAATTTCGACTCCAATGTCCATGCCACGGTAGCCAGTACCGTTTGGCGGACGCCGTGCCTGTAGCGGGGCCCGCGTTCGATCTGGGTTTGAACCCTTTGCCGCAAGTCGAATTGACAGTTGACTCTAGCGGAAAGATAAGTGCAACGGGAATGAGGGGAACGCCGGGGATTGGGCGCACCTAGTAGCAAGAAGAAAGGGGTCCTCGACCCCATAATCGACCTTCTTAAGTGGACTTGGGAGAGGCTTGAACGAACGCTTCTTCTAGGACTGAAGATAGTTTTTCCTTCCCGGTTTATCAGTCCGATGGGGTTCCTTGGAATGCTTACCCTAATCGTGTTCATCATTCTCGGGGTTACAGGTGCATTGTTACTCTTCCATTTCACTCCCTTCTTCGGCAATTGTCCGCCCGCAGTCAATGGCACAACCTACGTACCCGCCAACACTTGCAACCAGGCCTTCAACAGCGTTCAATCGATAAACAACGATGTCAGCTGGGGGCAAATCGTCAGGAACATCCACTACCACGCATCCAATGCGATGGTTCTACTCGCGGTAATGCACATGTTCTACCAGTATTTTGGGGGTCGGTACAAGCTGCGGTACGAGATACTGTGGGTCACGGGGATAGTGCTTGGCGTCGTAACCGTCATCGAGGCATACACCGGCTACGACCTCATATTCAACATTCGAGGCCAACTAGCGATTAACATCGGCCAGACCCTCACATTCTACAGCCCCGTTATCGGGGCTAACCTAGCGCAGATAATATTCGGATTCAGCTTCAACGACCTAGCGATTAGATTCTATGCGTTTCACGTGTTCATAATTCCCATAATCATGCTGGCCATCATGGCGGTTCACCTCCCACGGAACCTTGTCCTAGACATCCCAGTCGCTTCCGCCATAACCGGGATAATCCTCGTGATGGGAGGTCTATTCCCGGTGGATGTCGGGGTAAAATACGACCCGAACCTGGCCACGCAGATCACGTTTCCCGAGTGGTACTTCACAAGCCTCTACGCATTCATCAGGGTTCACGGTCTGAACCCATTCATAGCGGGAGCTATAATTCCAGCTATCTTCGTCCTCATCTTTCTAATCGTCCCGTTCTTCGACAGAGGAAGGAAAATCGCTATGGTCGATCGCCCCTTCTGGATAGCGCTCGGCGTGGCTGCCCTGGGGCAGATCGCGATCGTAACTGTCTGGGGCTTCAGAGCAGCAAACCCCCTCATTGCACTCCAGAACGAGAACCAATTGGTTATCGACCCAACACTGTTCGCCGGGTCGCTCCTTATCGGTACCGCTTTAGCATATGGGTCCGTCTACGCCTATGTCCGTTGGAGACGTGCGAAGATAGACCAGCTCAGAGCGGCACGAAAGCCTCTGCCGTTTCGAAAACTTCAGCCCTACATCTTATCGAAAGGTGAAGTTTACTCGTTGCTTGGAGGTCTGCTTGTGTTGCAGGGCTTCCTTGACGTTGCTGTCTTCCGCGCCTTGTTAGATAACCTGAACAACTTTGCTCTTCTCGAGATCGGAATGGTTTTGGTCGCCTTCGCGGCGGCGGCTCATATATACAGAGTGGCAAATCAGACGAGGTGAGCTAGTAATGATACAGGCCCCGAAGAAACATTTGCCCGTCGTCGGGCTACTCGGACTTGTGATAATCGCGGCCGCAGGCGGAACCATCTACTACTACCAGTTTGCGTCCCCTCACACTCACGGGACTCCGGCCCACAGATTGGTTTTCATGACAGCTGTAATCCAAGAGCTGGGAGGATTTCACGTCAACAACACTGCCTTTCTCAACCAGACAACATTACCCGTCTTTGACAACACCAATGGGTACAACCTCACAGGAGTTAAGTTCCAAGACTATCTTCCCTCGCATTCAGATAATAAGACAATCAACGCGAATACTGGAGACACGATAACCTTCTACATTCACGGTGTTGATGGTAGCGGACACGGCATTACGCAATCTTCCAACGCCCACGGCTTTGAGATAGACGGTCCGACTGTGTCGGTGGCGCCAGGAGGAGTACTTCCTGGGACGATTCCCTTTGGCCAATGGTACTCGGTAACAGTCACTTTCACCAGCGCAGGATCCTACATCTACAGATGCAGCATAGTCTGCAGTCAACAACACGAATTCATGATGGGAAGCATAGTGGTGTCTTGAGGCGGGTGTACTGCTCGTCCAACGTGAGATCCCAGTTTCGACGAAGAGCCGGATTCTGACTTACTATGAGTATACTAAGCCGAAAATCTGGTACCTTCTAGTTTTCACTTCTCTCACCGCAACGTATGTCGCCGGCAATCTGCTCTCGACCGGCCTCTCCCCCATCAGATGGATTATCGCCGGTGTTGCGATCACATCAGGATGCGCGGGCTGCAATGCCCTGACAAACTACATCGACAGAGACATCGATGCAGTCATGAACCGCACGAGACACCGGCCCCTTCCAAGCGGAAGAATCGCCGCCGCCTCTGGCCTCCGATTCGGCCTCGCTCTCGTCGCAACTTCCATCTTATTGTCATTCACATTGAACCTTCTCTCGGTTCTATGGATGGCTCTCGGAGTTCTCGACAATGTCGGGGTCTACAGTTTGCTACTGAAGCGACGAAGCGTTCTGAACATTCTGCTAGGAGGATTTAGTGGTGGGCTTCCAGTACTTTTTGGATGGTCCGCGGCGACAGCAGGCCCCATCGGAACCATTGCATTACTTCCAACTCTCATGGCCGGGCTGGTATTTCTCTGGATTCCAATCCATATCTGGTTCCTCGCAGTCACGTATCGAGCAGATTATGCGAAAGTTGGGGTGCCGATGCTCCCCGTCGTGATTGGATCAGTTTCAAGATCTCCAGCCCCTATCTTTTCCTGCTCTTTCTCGCAATGATAGTGGATGTGGCGTTGAGGGCTTAGGCCAGTAATCGCATGAACCGTCCCATGCCTCCGGGAATTTGGCACATTATCACGTCAGATATCCGCTTCGTCCCCATCATACGCAGCATCATATCGAAGAGAAACCCGTGGGCCATGACTCTGTCTGAGGCTTGACGCATCAGCTTCGAGTTCTCCATCTCCAGGCCGATCTGCTCCTTCCAAGAAGCCTCATAACTTGATAGAGGTGTCTGATGCTCGAAATAGTTGACCGCGGCCTCCGCTGCCAAGTCTCCCGTGATCAGAGCGGTTTGTATTCCACCGCCATTTGTAGGCATAACCATTCCAGCCGCATCGCCAACGGCCATAACTCGATCGGAATAAGTTCGGGAAAGAGGTCCGTCGACCGGGAGGCTATCCCCGATCATCGAAGCCTTGTTTCCGCCAATCAACCGTTTCGAGGCGACCGTGTTCTTCTCGATAAACCCGGTGAGGAGATCGCGTATCTGCCAGTCTCGCCTTACGTATGGTTCTCTGATCCCGATTCCAACGTTCGCGCGTCCGTGTCCCTTGGGAATTATCCACCCGTATCCGCCCGGCGAGTATCGAGGATCCATGTACATCTCTGCAACATCCTGCTCGACGTTGAGGTCGGTCATCAGATACTCTATGTTCGTGGCGACTGCATAGGGACCGGCATAGGCCCTTTCCGGAAGATCGGCTCTCTCCGCGGTCTCACTCGGATAACCGTCTGCGGCAATGATAATGTCTCCGTGAACCGACTTTTCACGTGTCGGACCAACCCAGCCTCCCTGATCATCCGGGAAGTAGTGAGCTTGGACGCCAACGTCGATATCCGCACCATGGCTTCGGGCAATATCTCCCAGGCGACTCTCGAAAATATGCCGGTCAAGAATGTAAGCGCCGAATGGAAACTCAAACTCATGTCCCCTCGGACTAATCAGACGAATGGAATGACATGTCGTATCGACAGCCTCTGGTGGGGCGTCGATTACATCGAAGTTCTTGACTCTGGGGAGGAGCTTCTCCATCTCGGCTTTGACCGGAAAATATTCGCCGCACCGGACCGGTGTGCCGAGAATTTTCTTTTTCTCGAAGACCTTCACTTTCAAGCTTTTCTTTGACAGATGGACAGCTGCCGAAAGTCCACCAGGCCCGCCGCCAACTATGACAACATCGTACTTGCTCCCGTTCAATTGCGAAGATCAGCTCGTGGTATGTCCAACGTGAAACGATCGGTAGAAGTGATTTATGCGTTTGGCCCAGTTCACAATTGATCGTGCGATCCGTGAATAGATTTATAATGCGGATCGGGTCGGTTTGACGGAAATTCCATAGTTCGAAAGTAGCAGGAACCAAAACTTGGCGTTCGACCCTCTTCTCCTAACGACTTCTCTCGCGGTAGTCGGGGTCATCGCCTCGATAATTCTCGTTCTATCAGTCAAGAATTATCCCACCGGGAACGAAAAAATGGTCGCCATATGGAAAGCGATCATGGAAGGCGCAAACGCCTACCTGAAAAGACAATTCCGAACCATCGGAATCATCGCGGTAATCATCGCGATCGTTATCCTCGCGGCGTTCACCGCAACATTCACCTCAACTTACAGCGCTGAAATCGCGTTCAGCTTCCTTCTGGGAGTCTCTTTCTCCCTCGTAGCG
Organism: Candidatus Bathyarchaeota archaeon; assembly: GCA_005882895.1. Lineage (GTDB taxonomy): Archaea > Thermoproteota > Bathyarchaeia > 40CM-2-53-6 > 40CM-2-53-6 > 40CM-2-53-6. The sequence continues at coordinate 9,066 of VBBD01000051.1, forward strand.
GCCTACATCGCAATGTATTCAGCCACGAACGCGAATGTCAGGTCGACCGCCGCCGCAGAAAAGTCGACCTATCTCGCTTTGAAGGTCGCCACCCTAGGGGGCGGGGCACTTGGCTTGGCAGTGATTAGTATGAGCCTTCTAGGTCTCTCGATCCTCTACGCCGCCTTTCGCGACCCGGGCGTGCTAGCAGGGTTCGGATTCGGAGCATCACTGGCTGCTTTGTTTGCGCAACTGGGTGGAGGTATATTCACAAAGTCAGCCGATGTCGGCGCCGACCTTGTTGGTAAAGTGGAAGAGAACTTTCCAGAAGATGATCCTAGAAACCCCGCCGCTATAGCCGACAACGTTGGCGATAATGTCGGAGATGAAGCTGGAAGAGGAGCAGACCTCTTCGAATCTCTCACCGCCGAGAACCTCGGAGGAATGATAATCGGTCTTATCGTCTCGATCATCCTCTTCCAAGGAATAAGCGTCTACTACGTGACAATGCCTCTGATCGTGAGATCGCTCGGGATAATCGCGACATTCGTCGGACTCGCTGTTGCAATCTTCGAGAAGAAATTCAAAAACCCGATCAAACCGACCAGGGACGGACTCCTAGTGGCATCCGTCGTCGCAGCGATTCTCATGTTTATTGCGACGTGGTACGTCTTCGGTCCGTCCGGACTGACGCCCAGTGGTAGTGCTTTGGCTGCCTACGCGCTCTATGGCTGTATGGTCTCAGGGCTGGCGGCAGGATTGCTTATCGTACTCTATACCGAATACTACACTGGTTCTGAAGCGAAGTCTGTTATTACGATCGCTGAGAGGTCAAAGTCTGGTCCAGCGCTCACCATAATGTCCGGCACCGCGGTGGGCATGATTTCAAGCGGACTACCAGTGATCACCGTAGCAATCACCCTTCTGATCTCGTTTGCTCTCGGAGAACAGTTCGCCGTCCAAGCTGGAATCACCGATACGTTCCTAGGGGGCGTTTATGGTACGACCATGGCTACGATGGGTATGCTCTCAACAGCCGGGATCGTCCTGACCATGGACGGTTTAGGTCCAATTGTAGACAACGCTGGCGGAATCGCCGAAATGTCCGGTGCCCCCGTCGAAGTCCGCGAGCGAATTGAGCCTCTCGACACGCTTGGCAACACGACCAAGGCCCTCACGAAGGGGTATGCGATGGGTTCGGCCGCTCTGGCGTCTCTACTTCTCTTCCAGGCCTTCGTATTGGAAGTCGCAAGATACCAGGCCAAAATAACCGACCTAACCACTATCACGAGTGCTCAGGCCGCCCTTCTGGGAACGAAACTGTCCAGCCTGGGATCCGCTCTTGCTCTCAATCACCCCGATGTAGTGATAGGCGCGTTGATCGGAGGTATGCTTCCTTTCGTGTTCTCAGGGACGGCTATTAACGCAGTAAGCGTTGGCGCCTATCGTATGGTCGAGGAAGTTCGAAGACAATTCAGGGAGATTCCTGGGCTGAGAGAAGGAACCGCTAAGCCAAACTATGCAGCAGCAGTGGACATTTCCACAAGGACAGCTCTGCGATTGATGGTCGTCCCGGGCGCAATCCCAGTAGTAGCACCGATCGTCGTGGGAGTATTCCTCGGGTGGGCTGCAGTCGGAGCGCTCGTAGTCGGCGCAACACTGTCTGCGATACCGTTGGCGATAATGATGATGTGGGGTGGAGCAGCAATGGACAATGCGAAAAAGTATGTTGAAGCAGGACACTTCGGAGGCAAGAACACGGAAACTCACGCGGCAACGGTGGTCGGGGACACGGTTGGCGATCCCTGGAAGGATACAGCTGGGCCAAGTCTGCACATTCTCATCAAGCTCCTGAACACGATTTCGCTGGTCTTCATTCCGCTCTTCCTAGTAGCCCTAATTTCTCTAGCATAACCGGGTCAGGCGGATATGAGTACTCCCGCCAAAAACACCGTTCTAAGAGCGATCCTCGCTGACGACGCCTCGGTGAGAACGGCAACAGCACTCGGGACCCCAGGAAAAACGCAGTCGAAGAGGATCCCGCTCACGTCTGGACAGCTGACGACCGAGCAAATTGTCGGTCGCATCAAAGAACTCTCGAAGCTACGAGATGAGATCCTCCAAGTCATGCGACAGCTCAACTTGACAAGGGAAGCGGGCCCACGTACAGTTGATCAGTTGAACTACGATAGTGAATTGGAATCGGCGAAGCAGGAACTGGACGAGGCTAGGAACCAGTACCAAGAGGCTCAGGGAAGGATCGACAAGATTCAGAGACAGATCGATGATTCCAAGAAGAGAATCGCGGCGCTCACAGAAGTATCTCAAACCGGTTTCGCCACAGACCAGTTAGAATCCGGGGCGGGAGATTTCCGGAGAGTCCTAGGACGATTGCCCGTCAAGAAGCTGGAGACCGCGCAGAAAGCAATGCTTGGACAGCTCAAAGACCAGGCTATCCTAGCAGTCGGCAACAAGCGACAGGACGCGGTCTACATCCTCAGTGCCACGCCCAAAGACAAATCTTCCCAGGCGCTTCAAATGCTCCTTCTCTACGATTTCACCCCGATCGAGATTCCCGAATATGAATCGCCGGATATCAAATCTGAAATTCAAACAGAAGAAGATAGAGGGAAGGTTCTATTCAAGGAACTTGACGAGCTCAAGCTGCAGCTGGATGACTTGCGTAGGAAGGCAAGTGTCACGCTGAATAGCAGGCTCGACGGAGTCGTCGATGCTCTGATGCTGCTTCGCGGAATCCTCAAACTGGGCGAGGGAACTCAGGCGTCCCGTATCTACGCTCAACTAGAAAGTGTCCTTCCTTCTGAAACCTTGAAGGATCTTTCCAGAAAGGGGATAATCGAATTGGAGTCTTCCTCGTAGAAGCGCGTGTACTTGTGAACAGTCCAGACCTGGAAGCACAAGCAACGCCGCGAATCAAGGATGCGCTGAACGCCGCGATTCGGCGAACTGGAAACGAAGAATTCGCCAAAATATCAGGAACTGAAACTTCCACTCTGGACAGAATCCTGCAAAGTGAGGGAGAGTTTGTCCCTATTGCGATCATAACGCTGGCATGTCAGGTCAATAGAAGCTATGGCGACCCAGAGCTCGCACGTTCAAGCATTAGCGAGTGCTTGAAAGGAGCTATTCTCAGATTGCCCCATCAGGGGAACGACGAAGAGACGACAACTCCAGCTGACTCTTCGACTCAGAGAAGCCGGAGAGCTCAGTTCTTCAAGGTTGGGAATCGCGCCGGACTGTACGACCCCACGGCTCTTCGAATAATAGGATTCAGTGTCAACCTGTTCACCTTTCTCGTTCTCGGATACTTCCTAGGCGGGATAGTCCTGGGGCCATTATTCGGATTCGGCTCATGCGTGGGAGTAGTGGCAACGTCGCCATGGATCGCTCCATGCGCAGGGTCTGGAATTGGACTCGTCTTTGGATCAGTTATCGGACTTGGATACACGTACTACTATTTCGTCAAGAAACTCTAGTCGGCAACCAAACATGAAAGCCCAAGGAATCACTCGGGAGTTGCGACTAAGGATCTGATCTGGTCTGGTTTCATTCCAGCCCCAACTCCAGCGACGATGGCCGCGAGGTTTCTCGCTTCGTTCTCCTTAACAATCAGGAAAGCAAGAACAACTCCCAAGGTGTATGGGACTCCGAGGAATATCCTCTTGCTAATATGGATAGAGTGTTTTCTTGACGCGACTTCCAGGAAGGAGAGGGACTTTGTTTCTTCGTACTTCTGCCTAGCACCGGAGAGAATACTGTGGTAGTATGGATGAGATGATGCTAGATCGAGAGCTTGAGTGACATCCTGAGCAACTAGGAGCTGGTCTATTGCTCGATTGTCAAGTTTCCAGAAAGACGGTATAAGATGCTCGCGGACGTTGGGGATTCCGATCAGTTTACTTCTTAGAATGATAGTCAGATTTGCTAAGTCGATCGTTCCTCCGGCTATGGGAAGACAACTCTCTCGGTCGAACCCTCCGAGCTTGTCGTCAACATACTTGTAGAAGCGTTCCTCTCCCCAACCGGTAATGATGTCTCGGACTAGTGATGCTCTTTCGCCGGCAAGGTCCTCCATGGAGAAGCTCTTCACCCTGTTCACGAGCGCTCTGTCGCCAACAATTCCCACGATTGTTCGGAGATCATCCATCGAGTAGAGACGGTGAAGCTCAGCCTCCTTGAGGAGAGCCAGAGGCTGACGAGTCGACACGAACTCCTCCCAGCTCTTTCCCTGAGCCTTGAAAACCACTATGGCGGCAAGGTCGTAGGCATCGAAACGCCTGCTAAACTCGCTGAGAAAATCTCGTGCTGATCCTTGGGAGGATGAAATCAGTGTCTTGACTCCTCGAGCGAATCCTAAACGGACAGCTCTCTCGGTCTCTATGGGGGAAGAGCCGTCTCTTAGTTCCGAGAGCTCCATGCCGTACGGCCCGTCTGCAAGGACCCCCAAGATCTCGCTTTGGGTCCGGAACTCTGCAAGGGAATGGAGCTGTTGCCGTTCTAGAAGTTTGCCTTTTTCTCCCCGTATCTTTGCGATAATGTAGTTGTCCCGGACGATATGCGATAAGATCTCAGTTCCCACGATGGATCGCTGTTACTTCGCTTGTAGAACGAGCAGAAGAGCTGTGACGAGGGCGTAGATCGCCAAAGCCTCCGCCAATATCAGTGTGATAACTGCCCTCGAAAATATTTCCGGCTTCTCTGCCGTCGCGGCGGCTAAAGCGCTTCCAGAAGTACCTATGCCGAATCCTGCGCCGAGCGCTGCTGCGCCCATGGTCAATCCTCCGGCAAAGATTCTGACCGAGCCAGCGAGGGTAAGGGTGTCGGTAATGTGGAAGACCGAGAGAAGGCCCACCACTAGCCCGTAGATCGCGAGGGCTTCCGCGAGGATCGTCGCAATGAAGGTCTTGAACATGACCTCAGGCCTTTCTACCCCGGCACCAGCGATAGCCGGCCCAGAGATTCCGATTCCGATTCCTGCACCAATGGCGGAAAGGAGGACGCTGAGTCCACCGCCGAGGCCAGCCCAAAATGTGGGACATAGAGTGACAGACGTTAGGGTAGCGCAGTCGACCACTTGGTTACACAGTCCAACTTGCAGGTTCTCGGTAGGGAGCGAAAGACGATCCTGATCCTTCATAAAACTTGCTAAACCATTCAACCCAGTGAAGCCTCAGAGTCTGCACAAAAACGATCAGACCTTCCAAGATCATTACGAGCAAGTTGCCGATTATTGCACCGCCTAGCCCGCCAAAGCTGAAGAAGGCGAATTTTATTGCAAAGTCTGCCAGGTTGAGAGCCCATATTCGGAGGTAGGATAACGTGTTGCTCCCGGCGCTAATGAATACCTCAAACAAGTGGAGTGGGCCCTCTTTCCATCCCATTATCCCCATCGGTATGAACAGCAGCACGAGGAGCAGAGGATTCTGCAGAAGAACTCCGAACTTGTAGCCCGCGATCACCACCTGGGCTGCGAGATAGATGAAGATAACGTAGAACCACGCCCAAGAGATCGGTCCGTAAAGAGCGTGTTTGATCTCGTGATTCCGCACCTTATTGTAGGCGCTTAGAACTAGGCCGGAGAAATAGTGTCCAACCCCAAACAGAAGAATCACTGCCATGTAAATGAGGAGGTGGGAAATATCGGGAGTGGATGCGAAAGCTCCCTCGTTCGGGTTAAAGAATGGACGGAAACCAAAGACCGCTCGGGACTCGAAACCGAAGAAGTCGCCGAAGACAAACCCGAAGATCGTAATTCCTACGCCGAGCATGACTATCAGTTCTGCTCCGTTCACGAACAATTGCCCGATCTCGAAGATCTTGACTTTCTTTCTCTTCAAGTAGAGAAGAAAGAGACCTAGAGCTAGGAATATTGGGCCTTCTCCAAAGTCTCCGAACATTAAGCCATAGATAAGGGGAAATGTGAGAATCATGAAAACAAGGGGATTAGTTTCATGGTAAGACGGGACGCCAAAATTGTCGATTACCGACTGTAGAGGCTTAGTCCATCTAGGGACTCTGACCAGCGTTGGCGGATTTTGATGCTCCTTAGCCTCAAGGCCGTTTTCCAGTGAGGCCCCGTGTGAGACCTCCTGCCCCTCTTGACCCTTTTCTACGTGAACAGAAACGAGTCCGTTGCAAGCCTGCGAAGCTCCCTCCGTCAGTCCTTGGACCCGATACTCAGCGACCCATCCTCTGAGAATGTAGGTCGACTCTGTAGTAGAACAGTTTGAAACAGCTCTAGATCGGGCCTCCAGAATCTCAGTAAGGTACTCGAGAGTCTTGAGCCTCGGTCCGTACTCCTTTTTGAGGAGTTCACGCTGGTGATCAAGCTTCTTCGCCGCATCCTCGATCTCCCCCAGTCTAACATCAGTGAATTCCTTAGCTTCCTTAGGGTCTGGCGGAAGTTCTGCCCAAGGCTCTTCCACCTTAGCACCCAGTGCCGTGGCGGCTTGTTTTGCATCATCTTCGAAGGCTCGGGGGAAAATCGCCAAGAAAGTCTGAGTTCTCTCTGCACTATGCGTGATGACGAAGATCAGATTTCCGTATGTCAGCTCATCTAAGTCTCTCTGGATCGAAACGGTTGACTCTCTTGCACATTCTCCAGCGAGAGTAACGAGGAATCCACTGCTTCCAACGGTACCGAGTGGCATTCCGACTGCTTCCAATCCCGAAAGAAAACGTGAGAGTTCCGAAGTTCTCTCCTTATCAGCTAGTAATTTGCCTTGCGATTCCTCTAGTTGGCGGACGGACCCTTCGAGTTTTGAGGTTTCTTGGTCGAGGAACAGGGCGAGCTCATCGATGTTGTGGGTTGGAGCTTCAATTTTTTCCGTTTGGCCCTCAATCGGTTGAAGAGTCGAGGCCAGCGCGGAAATGCGGTTCCTGATAGCCGCGGATTTCGACAGTAAGCCCGTAGCTTCGAATGGCGCCGCACCGGGGGGGAGATGTTCATCCTCAACTGTTACGAGGTGGATCAATTGTTCTCTCCCGGCGTAGGAGAGGAGGTTGGGCAGCTCGTCCTTTGCAACTATGATGCTGACCTGGTGCATTGTCTCTGGTCTGAGCAAGAAATGGAGACCTACTCACCAAATATGGCGAGAGAAATTGTCGTTAGGAGCTCGTTGTCCAGTCTTTCGAGGCGAGCCCTGAAAGAGTTGTTGAAGATCATCTTTCCCTCGGGGTCGCTCGCAACTACGCCCCCCAAGTCATCGACTGCTGTCTCTTCAGCAATGAGTTTTGTTCCCTTGGGTAGCGATTGTCCTAGAGATTGGAGACTTTTCTTGTCCGCATTCCGAAAGCCGATCTTTACTACCGCATTATCTGTCCCGACTGCCTCCACCGCTTCTGCTACGAAGCGTTTCAGTGTCGACTCGAACTGGTCCGAGCTCGCGATGTCGGAGAGACTCTTTTCAACGGTCCTGAGGACGCTCTGAACGATCTTATTCTTCTCGTCAAGGATCCTTAAGCGGTTGGCCCTGATTCTGGAACTAAGGATACTCCTTCTGGTGCTCTCGGCCTCCAAGCTCGCTCTCGATAGAATATCGTCCGCATCTTTTTGGGCCTGGGCTTGAGCCTCCCCTAGGATCTGCTTGGACTTGTCTTCTGCCTGCTCGACGATGCCTGCTGCTTTCAGTTTTGCGTCTGACAGTATTCGCTTATGAAGCTTCTCCAAAGACTCTGCCACTTTTCACCCACCTAGAATCAATTCAACGGCTTTCTTGGCGGCAACATCTTTCCTGTTCTCGAAGAGTTTCTTGTAGTTCTCGAGCAGAGAGTCGGTTTCCACGTCTGAGCTTCTCGCGTCTGCCTCAGCTTTCTCCCGCGTCTCGCGCAGCCTCTGGACCTTTCGCTGTTCTGCCTCAGCTGTCGAGGTTTGCCGAACATTCCGGGCTTGTTCCGAAGCAGAGGCTAGAATTTCCTGAGCCCTTGACTCTGCTTCTTCGACGATCCGTTTCGCTTGTGCCTCAGTTTCCACAATCTTCCTTACAGCCTCGATTCCGGACAAGCGATTTCTGCTCCAAAGACACCATTAAACCGCGTTTTCGAATGTCCACTTTGGGTGCGCGCTATAAAACTGTTCGAAGAAGGGTTTTGATACAGTTTCCAACACTTTATTCTACCTAGAAGGTCACTGAAGAATGCCCGTCAAGATCATTCACCCTGATCATGTCGAAATCGTCGGTCTTGGACACGTTCTCCTGGTGGCTCTACACACAGCGAGCCCAGATGCAGACCTTCACACGGGAACAATCGTTGAGGAAGCGGCGCTAACTTCGAGATCCTATGCTGTCATCGGGAAGGTAAGTAGAGAGTTCCTGGATCTGAATAGGATTCAGTCCGCGCAATCGGAGTTCAGAAAGAGCATCGAGGGCTTCATAGCGGAAGATGGAATTAGGTACATTCTGGACATCCGCGGAAAGAAGGAACCGGGCGTCAACATTGGGATAGCTGAGGGGCAGACCTGTTCTGACTCCACGACCGAGCTAGTAAAGTCGAGATTATCCAAAGATTTCACGGTAAAGGTGAACAGCGAGTACAAGGGTGACGAGCCTGGAAGCATAGTCACGGGTTACAACCGCAAGGATGCAGAGGGCAACTTCGTTGTCGAGACCATACAAGTTGAGTTCGGTCACGAAGAGAGACAGTTTCAGAAGGAAAAGGTGATCAGCGACATCTCAGAGATAGCGGACATCCTGAATGCGCGACTAGTGGCCTAGCGGGGGAACTAGTGCCGCAGCAGCACCTTGAACCAGTCGAATCCAGGGATCCGGATAAAGTCCTATGGCGAAGATCAGAATCGTGGCAGCCCAAAGAACAGCCATGTAGACGCGGGGTTCAGGAATCCTGGACTGATCTACAGGTTCGTCAAAATACATCCTCTTAATGACCCAACCGTAGTAGCTCATACTGAAACCGCTGTTGATCAGCGCTGCCAATGCTAGATAACCGCCCCAGCTGTACGGCGAATAGATCGAGCCCGTAAAAAGCATTACTTTGCTGAAAAACCCGTTTAGAGGAGGAACTCCTGCGAGGCCGAGAAAAATTACCGCGATACTCAAGGATGTTTGCGGCATTCTTCGAGATAACCCATTGAAAGAATCAAGGTCTCTAGCCGAAAGCCTGGTAGCAACCGCCGCCGCAGCGACGAACGCTGCCGTCTTCAGAATTGCGTAATTCAGAACATGGAAGAGTCCGCCCGCCAGACCCAACGGCACCTTGGTTACTGTGAACGGAGTGGCCAGCGCCATTAAGATATAACCAGCCTGGGCGATGCTGGAGTAGGCAAGGAGTCGTGTGAAGCTCTTCTGCATCAGAGCAGCAACGTTTCCGAGACTCATTGTCACTACGGCGACAATCGCAAAGGTCGAGTAGAAATCCACGTTGAAAGTCGAGATCCCTACAATGAACACCCGAAAGGCCGCGGCGAATGCAGCCATCTTCGCACCAGCGGCCAAGAACGCGCCAATTGTAATCGGGGCTCCTTCGAAAGCATCGGGTATCCACATGTGGAAGGGAACGACTGCCATCTTCACTCCGAATCCAACGATAAACAGAACAATCGCGAGGACCCCGAACGGACGAAAGTCTGGTCCAGCCGTCGAAAGAGAACTCGCAATAGCTGTGAGCCCTGTGGAGCCTGTGACACCGAAGACCAGGGAAATGGCGTAGACGATGAGTGCGGAGGAAAGTGCGGAGAGTACGAAGAATTTCATTGCTGCTTCGTTGGAATTCGGATCCTTCTTCCTGAAGGCTGTCAGGGCATAGGTAGGAATGCTCATCAGCTCCCAACCAACGTAGAGAAGTATCAGATCCATTGAGGCTGCCAGGACAATCATTCCGAGGGTCGAAAGGAGCAGAAGTCCGAAGAATGGTCCCTTGTTGGGGTCCTCTCGCATGTATTGCAGCGAAGCTATAGTCACGAAGATCGCCACGATCAGTAGGACTCCGGAGAAGAACAGAGTAAACAGATCAACTTGGAATCCCCCGAAGGATACTGGCGAAGGGTTCGTGAACCCTAGCCATACTGTGGATACTAGGGCGATTGCCAGACCTAAGATACAGACAAAGGGCGCGAGACCGAGTTTCGATTTTCTGAAAGGAAGAAAGCCGGCAGGCGTGGCGAGTAGTCCGAACACTGCCAGGCTGAGAAACGGGGTCAGCAAAAGTAGAGCCAATCTAGATCATCTTGCCCCAAGACCAACTATGGTTCCAACCCATTTCTCCACTGTCGGCGTTATCACACTCCCTAGTATTGGTGGTGGATACACGCCGAAGATCAACAAGGGCACGAGAAATGCAACAAGGATCAGGATCGAGTGAAGATGCAGGTCGTTCTTCGGACCGACCGGAGGTGTCATCGCTACCCTTCGAAGCATCCAGAGGAAGTATCCGACGGTTAGGGCTGGGGCGGCGATGGCGATTGCGAAGAGATAGCTCACGCTGAGAGCGCCCTGGATCACGAGGTACTCACTGATGAAGTTGGCAAACCCGGGAACCGCCATGGCGGCCATCGAGGCCAAGAATAGGAGTGAAACCGTTTGAGGCATCTTTCCTCTCAGTCCTTTCAGTTCTTCGAGATTCCTAGTTCCAGTATGCTCATGGATGTATCCTGACATGAGGAAGAGCATTCCAACTGCGAGTCCATGGCTGAACATCTGAAAGACTGCCCCTGAGACTCCTGCAACCGTTGCCGTGAACGCTCCGAGGAGAACGTAGCCCATGTGATTGACGCTCGTTAGGGCGATCATTCTTTTGATGTCCCTAGCGACGAGCGCGACGGATGCCCCGTAGATCATGGTGATGAGACCGATGGTGGTAAAGTAGGGCCAGAGAACACTCACCGCCTTGGGGAAGAGTAGCAAGTTGTACCTGATCAATCCGTAGCCTCCCATCTTGAGCAGCAAGCCTGCTAGCAACACGCTAACGGGGGCAGGAGCCTCTACGTGCGCATCGGGCAACCATGTGTGAAGTGGGAATATGGGAAGTTTTACCGCGAATCCGACGAAAGTTGTGATAGCTACTGCGAGCTGAAGAGGGAGCGCAAGGTTCGGAATTCTCGCTGCCAGAACATCGTAATCGAATGAGGGACCTCCTGGGTAGGCCGAGGTTCCAGTCCAGGCGTATAGGGCAAGAAAGCCGAAGAGCATCACTGCGCTGCCTGAATAGGTGAAAATGAGGAATTTCAGGGAAGCATATCTTCGTCGGGGGCCGCCCCAGATTCCGATGAAGAAAAACATCGGAATGAGAACGATTTCCCAGAAGAGGTAGAACAGAATCAGGTTGAGCGAGGTGAAGACGCCGATTATTCCTGTTTCGAAGATGAGAAAGAGAGCATAGTACTCCGCGTGTCTGAAGGTGATCTGATCCCAAGATCCCGCTGCAGACAAGAGACTCAGAAACGTGGCTATCATCAGGAGTGGAAGGCTGATCCCGTCAATCCCGACTTTGTAGTTGAGGCCAAAAGTACTAGCCCAGGGAGCGCTCTCGGAAAGCTGGAATCCCGCCTGGCCATATTGGAAAACAACTAGAATTAGGATCGAGATGGCGAAGACGCTCGCTGTTGTCCCTACTCCCAGTATCTTTGCCATTTTGGTGTTCTTCCTGCCGAGCAGAAAGGTCGGCGCTGCGAGAGCCGCGGGGAGAAATATGGCGATTGATAGTAGTCCAACCATTTACGTGGCGCCAACGACGAATAGCATGTAGGCGAGGAGAAGGATTATTCCGATGGCGAACGCGATGACGTATTGCTCTGTCACCCCCGACTGAAGCTTTCGGAGGAGGTTGCTGAGCCGGGACCCGTACGATGCTACCTCGTTTGCGGCTCGGTCGACAACCTGAGTGTCGAGTTGATCACTTGCCCACGAATAATCCATTATGTCCCGACCAATTGTGTTGTT
>VBBD01000052.1 GCA_005882895.1 Candidatus Bathyarchaeota archaeon
GACCTGTAGCTGGTGAGCCTTTTTTCAGGGTTTTTTTGCCAATAAGAAGCTCGAGAGAATAGGGGCATTTCCTCTCTAGCAAGAGCTAATACCCATCAGAACTAATCGTCGAACCTATGGCGAAGAGTGTGCCTGATTTCGTCCGTGTTGCCTCTACCGACGATATTTCTGAAGGCAAGATGAGAAAGGTCATTGTCGGTACTCAACAGGTTCTAGTTGTCAATGTGAAGGGCAAGTACTACGCGATTGGAAACGTCTGCACCCATCTCGGTGGACCCTTGGACAGAGGTATTCTCGAGGGTCAAGAAGTGCAGTGTCCGTTACACGGCTCCCATTTCGATGTCACCACAGGGCAGGTGAAGAGAGGTCCCGCCACAAGGCCGGAGCCGGTTTATGACGTCAGGGTCGAAGCCGGCAGCATTCTAGTACGATCGAAGCAGTAGCAAGTGTAATCCGCGATATTCGTTAGTCTACGACTGTTTTGCGCCGCAGCTGGTACAGAAAAGGGCGATACTTGGAAGCTTTGCACCGCATTTGAAACAGAATTTTGATTCGATCGGAGGCTGTTGTTGCGACGGAGTCACTGTTTGCGGAGTTACTGGAGGGGGAGCAAACGTTTGTTGAGAAGGCTGACTCCAACTAGGTGTTGGAGGCCGGTCTTGAATTGAGAAGTACGCTACGACCTGGAAGATCAGCGCAATGAGAAGAATCAGAAAGCCTACCAGTACGATCGTGAGTGCTGCTCCGATCAGGTAGAGCAAACCGGCAGTAGCGAAGGCGCTGACGTTTAGTCGTTGTGAGATCTTTTCGTATGAACGCTTGAGAAAGATAGCGGAGATGATTGTGAAGACCCAGAACGCGCCAAGGATGACTAAGAATGGCAGAAATAATGCAAGGGTGCCAAAGGCGAAGAATCCTACGGAGGAGCGAGGAGAGAACAGAAACCCGACAAAGAGAACTGCTCCAATTACGGCGCCAATTACTGCGGTTATGCCCGCCAGAAGAGCGTCGTCGAAGATGGTTTTATCCTGAACGCTCTCGGAGATTTCCTTTGTCGCTAGAAGAATGAGTATCCACCCGACTAGACTGATGCCCGGGACGAAGACGAGAATCCCGCCCACTCCGCCGAGGGTCTTGGCCGAGGATAGCGATCCCATGAGCAAAACCGTCTAGTGTCCCGAATTTAAGGTAGGAACGATTCAAGTCGATATTTTTGGGGGCTATTCTTCCTTCCAGTTCATTAGAATGCTGCCTAGTACGATGAAGAAGGCTGCTAGTCCTAGGGCGATTAGGGTGTTGGTCAGGGCTTGGGCTGGTTCCGCATAGATCAGCGCGTCTCGCAGTCCGTCGTTGATGTATGTTAGTGGCATGAAGTTGGCTATGGTCTTCATGATATAGGGCAGTGTGTCGCGGGGCCAGAAGGTTCCCGCCAGGAACATCATGGGGAATGTTATCGCGTTTGCCGCGGCGTCCGCGCTCTCTGCCTCTTTCACGAAATTTGCGAGTACCATTCCGATGCCTGGGAAGAGGAGGGCGGCTGCTACCACAAGTCCGACGGTGTAAATGTCGATGGTAGCCGTCACCCCGAAGATGGCATAACCGAAGAAGAGAATGACGATGAGCGATATGGTCGCCAAGATCATCTGGTAGCCAACCATGCCAAGTATCCATTCCATCTTGCTGAGGGGTGTGGTGGCGAGTTTCTTGATGATCTTCAGCTCGCGGTAGCGTCCGTTCGTGTTGACTGCGCCAAAGACGCCGGTGGTGAGGAGGGTCATGCCGATTACTCCGGGGATGAAGAAGTCGATGTAGCGGATATTCCGGGTTACGATGCCGACTTGTTGAACAACTAGGTGGTCGGGCACGTTGGCGATGGCAGCTGCATACGAGACGGTGACTGAGTGCACTATTCCAGCGAGTGATGCGGAGGCTTGGTCGCTCTGGTCCATGTAGAGTTGAACAGTCGCATTCTTTCCACTCATGATAGTAGCGTTGAAGCCTAAGGGTATGACTAGCAGTCTCTGGCCTTGATTGTGGTCTTGAGCATCTTTTTTCACATATGTCAGCGGGTCTGGTTGCTCTGCTGCGACTATGTGGAGGTTGAAGGCGCCGGTTTGGTTCAGCACGTTGACGTATCCTTGGGAGAGAGGCGTTGGCACATTACCGGTCAGGTCCTGGTTTTGGAGGTATAGGTCGAACTTGGTGCTTCCGTTGCCGAAGATTGCGCCAAAGAGGACGATTAGTAGCAGAGGGAAGGCGATGGTCCAGAATATGTTGCTCTTGCTGCGATACCAACTTTTGAAGTGTCCGCTGATTATGGTGTAGATTCGGCTTCTCATGCTTAGTTTCCCTCCTCGGAAACCCTACGCCCGGTCAAGTTGAGAAACACGTCGTCCAGCGTAGGCCGTCTGACTTCAATCTCTTTGTCGTGTAAGGGGGTTTGTCCGAGACTCATGAGGATGCTTGTGAGCTCTCCGTTGTTTAGCGAAATGGCAATGTCACCAGCGTTTCTAAGCTCGGCCTTCGGTAGCCCCTGGGGTAATTGTTTGAGTCCCTCTTGCCCGGCGTCTCTGATGATGAGTGTTTTCTTTCCGCCGTGGGTGTCTATCAGCTGGTCAGGTGTCCCGGACGCGATTATCTGTCCATGGTCGATTATCGAGACGATGTCTGCTAGGTACTCTGCCTCGTCCATGTAGTGAGTTGTCAGGAAGACTGTTTTTCCCTGGCTCCTCAACCGCTCTACGACTCCCCAGACATCCCTGCGAGCCCTAGGGTCCAAGCCCGTCGTTGGCTCATCAAGGAAGACCACATCAGGATCGTTTACTAGAGAAACTGCAAGGCCGACTCTCTGTTTGAGACCGCCTGACAGCTTCTTGAACTGTTCGTCCCGTTTATCCTTCAGGTCAACTAGCTCGATGAGCTTGTCGGCGTCGAGCTGGTGTTTGAACATGGCCCCGAAGTAGTTGATATTTTCTCTGACTGTGAGTCGGTCGATTGCGTTGAAGTCTTGGGGTAGGACACCGATTCGTTTTCGGATCTCCGCCTGGTCCGAGCGTTTGCTGACATCGTAGCCAAGGACCTTGGCCTGACCTCCCGTGGGATTTCGGAGGCATTCCAGAATCTCGACCGTAGTGGTCTTTCCCGCGCCGTTTGGACCCAGGAAAGCGAACACTTCACCCTTATTGAGAGTGAAAGAAATGCCGTTGACTGCGATGTTGTCGCCGTATTTCTTGGAGAGGTTCTCCACTTGTACAATCTTGTCAGATTGGCCCGGCAGAGGTGCGGGTTGGTCTTTGCTCATTGAGCAGCGCCTCCTAGCGCACGGTTCTCAAGAGACTTGTAATGATTATCGCTGCCGTGATTGCTTCCGGCTTTGATCGAGCGTAAGTTTCCATCAGATTTCACCACAATTATCGTATTGATCTCGTTGTTGCTTTTAATGGTCGGGCACGTTTCGTAGTCACATAATGTGATTACATCTCGCTGAGTCGCGAGATCCATTTCATTAGGATGAATATTGTTCATCTCGAATTTCCTACTCTTGTGATCTACTCCATTCGTCTACTGGAACAAACTATGAAAGATGAGTAAGTTTTGCGCTAACATCCCATAGTCTCTGGGCGATCTCCTCGTCATAGGATTCGTCTGAAGACTTCTTCACCTTCAACTTCTCCAGATACTCTCCGTTGAGATCCTTTGCGCCAGGTGAGGAAGCGAGATAGACAATTGTCTCCGCGCCCCGCTCAGGACTTGTCATGAACAATTTCGGCAGGGTCATTATGAATCCTGCTGGACCTAGAGGTCTGGTCCAGATGTTGGTCGCAACAGTTCCCGGGTGCACAGAGTTGACTGTTACCCCGGTTCCTTGGAGCTTCTTGGCGAGTTCATGGGTGAAGAGGACGAGGGCTAGTTTCGATTGTCCGTAGGCTTTCCATCCACCGTACTCTTTCTCTAGGTTGAGATCGTCGAAGTTGATGTGTCCGTTGTAGTGTCCCACAGATGATACGTTGATAATTCGACTGGGAGCGCTGGCTTTTAGCAGGTCCAATTGGAGGTTTGTCAGGAGGAAGGGAGCGAGATAGTTTGTGGCGAAAGTATTCTCGTAGCCGTCCGTTGTAACGTGACGTCTTTGGTTGAAGAGTCCAGCGTTGTTGATCAGGACGTGTAATTTGGAGTATTTTTTCTGGAATTCTGCCGCAAGCTGCCGCACCGACTTGAGAGATGACAAGTCCGCGAGTAAGAGATCAACCGAATTGTTCTGAGATTCTCTGATTATTTCGGATCTTGCAGCTTCGCCTCTCTCGGCGTTGCGTGCAACCATAACTACCGTGGCGCCCATCTTGGCAAGAGCTAGGCTGGCCGCTTTTCCTATACCGGAATTGGCCCCAGTAATCATGACCACTTTGTCCTTCATTGTCGCCTTGTCGGAGGCGTTTTCATTCTGCATTATTCGTCGCTAAACTGACCGGTTAGTCATTATTTAAACGCGTCGGTCATTTTTAAATAGAACGCACGTGCACATCTCAAAGTAGAAAGATGCCCCGGGTTGTCCCCGAATACAAGGAAGAAGCCAGAACGCGGATTCTCGCAGCTGCAAACCAAGTCTTTGGCGAAAAAGGATACCGCCAGGCAACTATGGATGATGTGGCCAAGAAGCTAGGCGTTAGCAAGGGAGCGCTCTACCTCTACTTTGCCAGCAAGGAGGAATTGTTCGAGGAGATCTGTCGAACAGAACCCTTGGCTTTCAAAGAGATCCTCTACTCCACCTTCCGCGAGAACAGAGAACCGCTAGAGAGCGCTGGCGAATTTTTCGACAAGATGCTGAAACGGTACGGCTCTAGCTCAGGACTGAGCTTCGAAATATTCTCAGAGGCCTCTCATAACCCCGCCCTTCGAAGAGTGCTCAAGAAGACCCAGGACGAATATGCTGCTACTCTGATGAGTTATTTGGAAGAGGGTCGAAAGAGGGGCTTTATCAATAGAGAATTGGACTTGCGATTCATAACTTATGCTCTCATTGCTTTGTGGAACGGGATCGAGACAATAGTTGCTACTGGGCTGCCGGTCGAAGATGCGAGACGAGCATGGCTGGAAGGATTCAAAGCCATATTCCTACAACCCCCAACGCACAAACGAAATTAGTGGACAGAACCGGAGAGTGAACTCCATGGTTCTGAGATAGGCATAAAACGGGTTCCCTCAGTTGTCCTTACGCTTCACATGCCCGCGGGGAAGCAACAAACAGGCGGCCTTGGCTCTGGCAAAATTGATCACGTTGTGATCATTCTAAAGGAGAATCATACCTTCGACAATTATTTCGGCACTCTTCCCGGAGTTAACGGGATGATGATGCCGAGGTCGCCTAACCCGCCGCCACGAGACCCGGATCATCGACACAGTGCATGGCTGACTCGCCAAACGACTTCGGTCCGCCAACAGTTCGTTGAGCCTGATATTCCATCGTATTTTGCGTATGCTAGAAAGTTTACGCTGTGCGACAATTATTTCACCGATGTTGCGGGACCGTCTACGCCGAACCATTTGATGTTGTTGGCTGCTGATTCTCCATTCATCGATAACCCTCATCCAGGCGACCCATCCAGAATCTCCTCATCGCTTCCACTAAGTCTCGAACGAAGCAACTTGACTTGGGGAAACTATGGAGGATACGCGTTCCAGTATCTGAGCAACATCGGCGACAGAAACAAGTTCACGTCTGATCAGTTCGCCAAAGACGCCGCGTCTGGAAAGCTACCCAACGTTTCTTGGGTCTATGCAACAAGCCAGTTTGACGAACATCCTCCTGACCCTGGGAAGGGCCCGATGGGGAACGTGACGACTGGTATGCAGTGGACCGTGGACCAGGTGAACGCGATTGTGAAGGGAGGGCTTTGGGGGAATGTTGCTATTTTCATAACGTGGGATGATTGGGGTGGATGGTACGACCATGTCAACCCGCCTAACGTCGAGACCTGGAAGCTGGCGACTCCACAGCCCTCCTACAAGGGGACACAGTTCCGGTACGGCTCAAGGGTCCCATGCCTCGTATTGAGTCCATATGCGAAGAGCGGCTACATTTCGAAGATGTTGCACTCGCACGTCAGCCTAGTGAAGTTCTGCGAATCCCTGTTCGGGCTACCTGCGTTGAACCAACGCGATGCGCAAGCTGACGACATGTCGGACTGTTTTAATTTCCAGCAAACGCCGGCCCAGCCTCCTGCCACAAAACCTTGACCGCCCGTATTTTCGCCGGGGCAAAACATCCCATAGATGATGAAGGTATATTAGTGTAGAAATAGATATCTTGGCAGGACACCTATATGCCAGATAGTCGCCCGCAGACCCAAAACCGTTATAGGGCTAGAGAACCATTCGCACTAAGGACTATTTCTATTTGGGCACGACGAGAAAGAAACCGCGCATTCCGGCTAGGCAGAACACGGACCGGACGCACATATCCTTTAGGTTACACACAGACATTTACGAGAAACTTCGGAAAGAGGCCCAAGAAAAACACGTCAGTATGAGCGATATTGTCTCTCAAGGGATCAGGCGCTACGTTGACTGGGACCTACCCGCTGAGAGATTCGGTCAGGTGTCTGTCCCTAAACCTGTGATTAAGTTGCTGTACGAGAAGCTGGACGAGGACGAGGCCCGTGAAGTCGGCCGTAAACAAGGTGAAGCGATGGCAGAGTTCGTTACCTTCTACTACAAATCAGCTAGTCTTGAGAAGTATCTCGACCTACTAGATCTTCAATCCATCCCATCCCAGATCACCTACGAGCACACGTTCAACGGAAAAACACACACCGTTATTCTTCGACATAATAGAGGACTCCGAACTTCTCAAAGCCTAGGCGAGACTCTTCGAGTTATGATGAATACTATTGGGAGGCTTGCAACCATCAAAGAAACCGATGAGCAGGTTCTAGTCACAACGGACAAGTCGTGAGAATGCCGTGTGTGTTTAGCCCTGAACTAGAATCGTTCCGGTCATCTGTGGTGGATGAAATTTGCAATGGAAAGCAAAGCTTCCTGGTTGGCTTGTTGTGATTGTTATGTTTGCGTTCTGTATTACCGTGGATTGGGCTGCCACGACCACATCGTTTGTGTAGGGAGCGCCGATCGTGAATGAGTGAGCCTTGTCAGTGGGGTTGTAGAAGTGAATGGTCACAGTGTCGCCTCTGTTCACGGTGATCTGGCTCGACGAGTAGATGTAATCGGAGTTCAGGTTCGATGGTGCGCTGAAGCTTAGGTCTTGGGCGAACAGGTAGATGTCTCGTGTTTGCGGGATGGGACTGGGATGTCCGAGATAACTGGCTGCTAATCCAGTAGCGGCTCCAACGATTGCCGCTAGTAGTACGGTTGCGATTAGGAGGTTGCGGGTGGTCAAGGGAGCCATGGTCCAATCAAGCAACGATGTTGTTAAAAGGTTTTACCTTTGTAGCGCCTTTCAGGCGCCAAGGGCCGAGTGTGGTTCTTTGTAATCGATTGTAGACGCGCCGAATATATCCGCTGATAAGTCCTGTCCCCGCGAATAATCTTTGAACAACAATCTCAACCCCCAGAACAAAACAGACATCCTAACGCGCATTCTACGATTGTCGACAATTCTGCTAGTCATAGGAATAAGCACACTCTACTCTATCGGAAGCGCAAGAGCCGCAGGCTTTGCATTCACCAACTACGAGCTCGGAAACACCCCTGGAGTATCCTGTCCCAACACACTGGCAAACTGTTACAATTTCGCCGCAGAACCAGCAATACGAGCCGACTCGACTGGCAACTTCTACTCTTCCTCCGAGAACGGGCTGTCAGGGGGAACTGACGCCTGGAAATCTACCGACGCCGGGCTCCACTACATCTCGCTAGCATCACCAAATAGCGCGTCCGCGGCGGGAACGCAGTTCTCGCCAGCAGGTGGAGACACGGACTTGGCTGTCGCGTCGGCCCTGAACGGGAACGGCTTCTACAACGTCTACGTAGCAAGCCTCGCACTGACAAACGTCTACGTGAGCACCAGCACTGACGGCGGCAGCACATGGCTTCTCAATCCAACAGGTGCTTCTATACCGGGCGACGACAGACCATGGATCGCTGCCGAGGGGGCTAGCAAAGTCTGCGTCTCCTATCACAGCATTACTGCCACGAACGACATCTTCGTCACCTGCAGCGCTGACGCTGGCATGACCTTCGCCCAGACAGGAAACGCGTTCGATGCGAACCATCTCTGGCTGGCGTCATTTCAGAACGAGATAGGGAATCTCGCAATCGACCCAGCCAACCACAACATCTACCAGTCCCTCAGCGGAATCGCAAGCGCAACAGAGACGACGTGTCTCAATTGCGGCCTTCACGGGATCTGGCTTGCAGTATCCACAGATGGCGGCTTGACATTCACTGACCGTGCTGTGTACGTCAACCCGAACACGTCCGTCTCCTACGGACACCAATTCGTCAATGTCAGCGTTGATCTTGCAGGAAACATTTACGTTGTATTCACAGACGACCACAACCTCTACTATAGCTTCTCCACCGACCATGGGACAAGCTGGTCTGCACCATCGCAGATCAACCAGAGCCCATCCGCTACCGCCATCATGCCTTGGAGTGTTGCTGGTGGAGCCGGCAAGCTTGACGTTGTCTGGTATGGAACATCCTACTACGACGGCGTGAAAACGCCCGACAACTACCCCTCAAGCGCATCATGGTACGTCTATTTCGCACAGAACCTCCAAGCAACAACCGCTGGAAGCTCGTTCTCTCAGCAAGCAGCGACGCCCGTGATCCATAACGGTGGAGTCTGCGAGTCAGGAGCAACCTGCACTGGAAACAGAGATCTGTACGATGACTTCGGAGTAGCCGCAAGCCCGGCAACAGGTCTAGCATCTATCGTCTACAGCGATGACCAGTACAGCAACACGCCCACACATCCTGCCGGGCCTAACTGTACGCCAAGCCGGACGAACACAGGCTACTGCGACAGCACCAATATCGCAACACAGACATCTGGTACAGGAATATTTCCCTAGGAAAATCCCAATCGAGAGCTAGGAGGCATCAAGCCTCCCTGCCCCTTCTTTTCCCGTGCGTCTCCAATTTATCCCAGAGCGTGTTCGGATTCTAACTGCGCTAAACGACCTGTCTTGGGAATGGTTGAGCGTATGGAGGCTTCAGCTCATCGGGAGTGACTCCCTTTTCAGTTAGTTGCTCGTAAGGTTTCTGAACGAACAGTTTTGCGACAACCTGATCTTCGGCTTCTTCCAGCTCAACCTTCACGTCGAGAAGCGCGAACACGGATTTGACGAATTCTGCATAGAAAGCTGAAGCGCGGGGCCCACAATCATGCCTCAGTATTACGACAAGGAATTGCCCGTCATGGCTGGACTCGTATTCGAAGTTGCGGTTGTAGCGCGAGGCTACTCGCTCAAACGATTTCAGGACGTTTTCTAGGTTGAACTTCTTGAACCAGAATGTGACCAGAGCGACCCAGGTATGTTCGCCCGATTTCCTACCTAGATCCCTTGCCTGTTCATCCGATATGAGACTGAAGAGTGTCTTCAGGAGCCCCCTGGGGATCGTGACGAGGCCGAACTTTTCCGCGTAGGCGTCATATTCCACATGCTTTCTCAACGCTTGGTTTGCAATGACGTTGACACTGATCTTGTCCCTCTCCGCGAGCTCGTCAAGTTGCTCAGATACCTCAGTGTCTATGCGCAAAGTACGGGTCTCGACTCGCTTCAACTGTGTGCCCGAGATTCTCCCTCGGGAAGAATAGATACAGGAATTGTAACTGAACTCTTAGCCACGCGGGATTCATTGAACCCTGCGATAGGGACCATACGCATTAATTACACATAGTCACCGGAAATCCAACTCGAAAGTTTCAGGGTTTTTGATGGAAGAACCAACATCTGAGAAAAAACAAACTACTAAACAGCGATCAACAACTGCCGCTCAGCTTCTTGTTCAATGCCTAGAGAATGAAGATGTCAAGTACGCCTTTGGCATACCTGGCGAGGAGAACATACAC
>VBBD01000089.1 GCA_005882895.1 Candidatus Bathyarchaeota archaeon
CGGGAGAATCTGATAACCCCCGAGAATATTGCGAAGGTAAGTCAGCTTGAGCCGATCGCAAAAGACCTGGGTTGCAGTATGGCGCAGCTGGGCTTGGCCTGGTGCCTGAAAAACCCACACGTCAGCACCGTGATGACAGGAGCCAGCCGACCAGAACAGGTCGTCGAGAACATGAAGGCAATCGATGTGGTCGACAAGCTGGACTCTGGAGTGATGGAACGAATCGACGATATTCTTGGAAACAGACCAGAC
Organism: Candidatus Bathyarchaeota archaeon; assembly: GCA_005882895.1. Lineage (GTDB taxonomy): Archaea > Thermoproteota > Bathyarchaeia > 40CM-2-53-6 > 40CM-2-53-6 > 40CM-2-53-6. Next base: position 253 of record VBBD01000089.1, read on the forward strand.
TCTGAAGAATCGGGCTAGGCGACTTGCTCCGCGTCACGGAAGCTGAAGTAAGAAATCTTCTCCCATTCTCAAAAGCGGTCGAACTGGCACGAGAAGCGTATCTGAGACTCGCCAATGGGAAGGTGGTCAGTCCTGATCGTATCCGGTTGACTGTTCCGAACGGCGCTTCTATGTTCTTCATGCCCGCATACGTCTCTGGAGAGAGAACGGTCTCCGTCAAGATTGCCCGCCTCAATCCTAGAAACTCGACAGTCTCTCTTCCTACAGTGATGTCCGACATCCTCGTGTACGATTCTCAAAGCGGGGTCTTGCTTGCGGAAATCCCCGGCGAGAGCTTGACCGCGATTCGGACCGCTGCCAGTTCTGCAGTGGCAACAGATGTTCTGGCACAGAGGCGAGTGGAATGCCTAGGGCTGTTGGGTACTGGTCGTCAGGCGGAAGCTCACGTCCCTGCAATTCAGCAAGTGAGGGACATATCCCGAGTGGTCATGTATTCAAGGGATAAGGGTAAGCGTGAAGCGTTTGCTCGAGACATTTCGCGAGACAACGAGATAGAGGCCTCGGCCGCCGGTTCTCCTGAGGAAGTCGTGAAGGAATCCGATCTGATAGTAACAGCGACCACATCCCACACCCCTCTGTTCAAGGGAGAACTGGTCCAGAATGGTTCGCACTTGAACGTCATAGGAGCTGCAGAACCCGACGCGAGAGAGATTGACACAACACTAGTCAAGAGGTCCATTCTGGTTGTAGATTCGCGAGAACAGGCGCTCTCCACCTATGGAGACATTGTCGTTCCAATCAGAGAGAAGGCAATTGAACGCGCACATATTCGAGCCGAACTGGGAGAGCTGCTCGCCGAGAGGCGTACCCTTTCGCGTGGTCCTGACGATATTACTCTGTTCAAGTCTGGAGGAATAGCAGTCCTCGACGCGATAGCAGCTGACCACATTCTGTCACAGATCTCAGGAAGAACTCTCTAACTCCAAGACAGTACTAGCCTCGTCTTGTTTTCAAAATCCTTTCTTTCTGTACGAACGGAAGACCAGCACATCGTAGAGGATCTTTGAGAAACCTCCTGTCAGAATCGGTAGAGATGAAGCACCAACCATGAACATTACCGCAGTGAGCGGTCCGCCTAAAGTGCCGCTCAAGCTCCGAGACGTATTTGTTACCGCGTTAGCTGGGACTCTCTCCTCGTCCGTAAACAATTGTGCCATGAAAGCCTGCCTTGTAGGCACATCCATTTGAGAGATGCTCTGTCTGAGAAACAGGAACGCGATAGCGGCCAAGAATGAGCCTGCTAGCGGGACCATGATGAGAAAAACGTTGGACAATAAGTGAGTGGATACCATTGTTCTAAGATTCCCCAGTTTCTCAGCTAGAACCGGAGCGGCTAAAGTCGAGAAAGCTGTGACTACATTGACCGCGAGAAAGATTTCTCCGAGGCTCGATAGCGATACTTTGTAGACCTGGTTGAACCAGTATGATAAGACGAACTGGGACACGAGACTCCCGCCAAATGCGTCGATCGAGTAGAAGAACGATAGCTTCGTGATGTCCCGTCTAGCTTCGGGACGAACATTGCCAAGACCGATCTTTCTTGGTCCAGTCTCTTGAGACTCGATGTTTCCTATTCTACGATAGATGACCAGCAGGAGGACTCCCACCAGCCCGTATACGAGATAGAGCAGTCGAGACGCTAGGAGATTGTCTTGGAAATAATCAGGGGTCGACGCAGCGAACGCTCCAATAGATGATGCTCCATATCCTATGAAATTGTAGACTCCGAAAGCCCGGTTCCTCCTCTCTTCCGGTTCGAGGATGGGTAACACGCCCGTCTCGATGGACTGGAAGGGCCCAGCCTCAGTCCCTGTTGTGCTTATGTTGCCTAGAAAGAGGCCGAGCAGGATCAAGGGCAAGAAGAGAGTGGATGAGAGCAGGACTCCGGAGACGACGACTAGGAGGCTGAAGACCAGGAGGGATCTCTTGCGACCCAGATAGTCTCCGTACCATGTCAGTAGGATGTTGAAGAAGGCGTTGCCCGCAAGGATCGCCGTAAGCGCTACTCCCACATAGAGGGCTGAGTACCCTAACCTAGCGAGATAGATTGGAGTGAGGATGCTCAGCAGACTGGCGACGGAGGTTCTAGAAGCTTTCGAGATGAAGATGTAGTGGAGTCTCTGCATCCCTCAACGTTACTCGGAAGATGTGGTCATGAGGTTTAGGTAGACTGCTTGAGCGTTGATGCACAATAGGCGCCTCAACCTAGGGTTAAATCTCAAACCCGTATCGACTGTTCCATGCGTTTCTCGACGAGGGCAATACATGCGGGTCAGGATCCTGATCCTGTAACTGGTAGCGTCACTGTTCCCGTCTATCTCACCAGCACCTATCAACAACCCGGACCCGGTAAAGAAGGAAAATACGTTTACAGCAGAACCGCCAATCCAACCCGCACCGCCCTCGAGGAATGCCTAGCCAGCCTAGAGGAGGGACGATACGGTTTGGCATTCAGTAGCGGCATGGCAGCTACAACAACCATCCTCTTGTCGTTGAAGAAGGGCGATCACGTCATTGCAGGGGATGATATCTATGGCGGGACCTACCGGTTATTTGAACAAGTTCTCCACCTTCATGAGCCCATATCTTCAGAACCCTCTAGCGCATGGGGCAGACATCGTCGTTCATAGCACCACAAAGTACCTCGGGGGCCACAGCGACCTCATAGGCGGCGCCACAATCACAAAGGACAAAGATGTTCAGAGCCGTCTCAAGTATCTGCAGAACGCTGTCGGGGCGATACCGGGACCCCTAGACTGCTACCTAGTCCTCCGCGGCATCAAGACTCTAGCTGTCCGAATGGATCGTCACAACGAGAATGCCAGAACCATCAGCGAATTTCTAACTAAACAACCCAAGGTCGAGAAGGTAAACTATCCAGGACTTGTTGATCATCCGCAACGAGGCATCATCAAGCGTCAGATGAGGGGCAACGGGGGAATGCTAAGCTTCCATTTGAGAGGCGGCTTCAACCAGTGCAAGAAACTCCTCGAAAGCCTCAGATTGTTCACAGTGGCCGAGAGCTTGGGCGGGGTCGAGAGCCTCATCGAACACCCGGCGAGCATGACCCACGCCAGCGTGCCAAGAGAGAGGAGACTCAAACTCGGAATCTCCGACAACCTGATCCGCGTCAGTGTCGGGATAGAGGACGCAGAAGATTTGGTTCAAGAGTTGAACCGGGGCTTCAGATCGATCTAGGTTGAGTTTGCGACTCTAAATTGGCAAGGTTTAAATCGGAACTTCCGATATCGTATATCCGATATCGCTTAAATCCGAGACGATCAGAGAGGAGGTGAAACGAGACGAGTCAACATCAATGGAGATATCCAGGACGCTTCCTCTTCTGGGGAATACTAGCTCTAATAGCCGTGGTCACGACCGTCGCCGCGATTAGCTGGATCTTCTTCCGACCAGTAGGCTACTATCCCTACGGGTTCGGCTTCTTCCCATTCGGGTTCTTTGGCTTCTTCTGGATATTCGCGGTCTTCTGGTTCATCAGGTGGGCTTTCTGGCCTTGGCGGGGGTATGGTCCGCGCCGATACTGGAGATACGGCGACCAGGCCTACTACATCCTGAGGGAACGATATGCTAGAGGAGAGATCACGAAGGAGCAGTTCGACCAGATGACGCGAGACCTACAACAGCACAACCAAGGCTACCAAAACGTGTAGATGACGCGAAAATGCTTCGCGTCATCCTTCCCATTGTTTTGTTCGGAGATTTTTTTGACTGTTTCCAGAAGTTCGGAAGAGACTCTAGAGGGTCGCTGCTCAGAATGGCGACACACTAGTGAAGTTGAAGTCTCGGGCCAATATTCCTGGCTGTAGCATAGCGGTTCCAGTGAACGACGTATTCCGTGCGGGTTCGGTGAACCCGTCAATGTTCTTGAACAGATCTAGAAGGCTCTGGTTGAACCTCAGATTCTTAACCGGTCTCTTGATCTCACCGTTCTCTACAAGGAATGTTCCGTCCCGGGTCATGCCTGTCAGGGTCTTGGTTCGCGGCTCGACTTCTCTAATGTACCAGAGCCTCGTCAACAATAATCCCTTGTCTAGTTCGCCAACAAGCTCATCAGTAGTTTTTGTCGCTCCCTTACCTTGAACGACGAGGTTCGTTGGGGCCTCGCCTAGTGGATTGGGAAGAGGCAGTTCGTGGCCTGTCGGGTTGACGCCGTCGTACCTGTGAGCCGAGATTCGGCTTGACGCAAGTCCCTTCAGCAAGCCATCGTCGACCAGAGTCAGTTTACTCTTCGGGTAGCCTTCTCCATCAAACGCGGGACCGGTCTGTAGTGGATGATACACATCGTCCACAAGTGTCACGTTATCGCCGAGTATTTTCTCGCCCATGCGACCGGACAGGTAGCTTCGTCCCTCGCGATACTGTCTCACTCCGAAATCAGGGGAGAATCCTGTGCTGGCTGAGACTATGAAGAAGAAAAGCGTTTCACTCCAAGCATTAGGGTCGATTACGACGTCAAATTTTCCAGGGGCGACTTCTGACTGAGCCTTGTTGAGTCGCGCTCGTTCCAGCGCTGTCTCCGAAACCTGTTTAGGATCCAGCTCCGAGATATCAGCAAAGGTGGACATGGCGAATCCTGTCTGGTTTCCATTATCAGCGTCCATCGTGAGAGAGAAGTAGCCGCCCGTTCCTCTGTAGTCTGCCTCCAGTCCAGCGGTGTTGAGCATGAAGACCTCGTCAACGCTTGTTCCCAGGATTCCTGATGCGAGCAGTTTGTTCTTCCGCGCAAGATCAATCGCGTGTCCGACATGTCCTGCTTTGGTCTCAGCGGATTCTTCGACTGTTCGTTGATGGTACCGATTTACCGTAGGATATTTCTGGCGTCCCAGCATTGGTAGATAGTCTGGATCCTCGGGCGCTGTCTTGAGCTGTTGAACAGCTTTCTCTACTGCTTTCTGAATGAAGCTCTCGTCGAGTCTCCCGGTTGTCGTTCGCGCTTGCTTCTTTCCAGACGCTAATCTGACTGAGAGTGTTCTGCTCTTTGTGAACTGCGACTGCCCGAGCTCGTTATTTCCAAAACGGAGGAACTCGCCCGTGGTGGATGTCAGGGTTGCTTCGATTTCTTCGGCTCCTTTGACGAACTTCCGTACCAGGTCAAAGACTCGATGCCCTTGCTGTGCGAGCGAGGTTTGTTTCTGTGTGCTGGTTTGCGACATGGCTAGGACGCTCCAAATATTCGGATGTTTCTGAACCTTGTAGGTGCAGCGCCGTGGCCGGTACCCATGACTTGCTGTGGCTGTCCTTTTCCACAGTTCGGGGTTCCCCAGAGGACCCAGCTTTTCTGGTTGCCTACTGCGTCGCAGGCGTTCCAAAACTCGGGGGTTATTCCTGAATAACCTGGGCCTCGGATCATTT
>VBBD01000060.1 GCA_005882895.1 Candidatus Bathyarchaeota archaeon
GAGATTATCGCCTATCGGACGCGCGAAAACATCGGGACAACGACGAGAAGCGTGAACCCTGATTCAGTTCGACTAATGGATGCAATGTTTCGCGGATCCACTTTCAACAATGTTGACCATGAAACGGGCCGAGTACTCATTTGTCCCCACGGTCCCGACCCAGTTCTGCTTGGAATCCGAGGCGAAGACCCTACCAGCGTCACTAACACGTTCAATCAAATCAAGATTGACGAACCAATCGAAAGAGCCATGATCTTCAAGACGAACCAAGGAACAGATGCTCATCTCAGTTGTCATAGAAAAATCAAAACACTCCTACCCTACCAGTCCACAGTGATCGCTGGCACAGTCACCGGTGCCCCTCGGGTCCTTCGCGGAGGTCACGTAATTTTTAGAACAAGCGACGAGACGGGCTCGGTCGATTGCGCGGCCTATCGTGCAACGGGACTTGTTCGTGAAACGGCTCTTCAGCTAGTCCCTGGAGACTCGGTTACTGCTTCGGGTGGAATCCATCCTCGACCCCTTGGGGTATTGACCTTGAATGTCGAGAAGCTGGAGGTGACCGGACTGGTGGATACGATTCGGGTGGAGAACCCTTCCTGTTCTAACTGCGGAACTCGGTGCGAATCTATGGGCAAGGGTCAAGGATTCAGATGCAGAAAATGCAAAGCCCGCCTTCCGAAAACATTCAGGGTCGAAAAGCTAGAGCTTCGAAAAATTACGCTGGGAACATACCATCCGCCACCAAGAGCACACCGACACTTGACCAAGCCGACCTCTAGAAATGGAATCCATCGCGACACTCCCTTCGAAACCAAAAACGACAACATCGATCAGACACTAGAGTCGCTAGTTTCAATTTCGATTGCGTCTTGATGAAATTAGAGGACCGATATCGAGTAGAATTTCTTTCGGTCAAACCTTTTAAAACTGGCCGGAGCCGGCTTCGCTCTTGTAGCGGGGTGGGGTAGATTCTCCGTTGAGGAGAAGCCTTCCCAGGTTTAACCCGCAGGGCTCATAACCCTGAGATTGATCGATGCGAATTCGATCCTCAAGCGGTGGTTCGAAGGGGCCCGCGTGGGACCCGAAAATCCACCCCCCGCTACCAGTCTGGGAGATAAAAAATCTAGGGTTTTGGTCCGGCCCGCAGGACGGGCGTCAGGGTTATGTTGTCGTTTCCTTGGAATACAATGTGGGCGGTACCTGAAATCACGATGCCTGAGTTCATTTGAGCCTTGACGTGAACCGCAGGGCTCACTGGAATCTTTAGTTCGTCGCTTGGAACTTTTACGGGTTGGAGTGCTTGACCTTGAATTGCCGCTGTCGCGCTGGACACGCGCAAATCTACCATTGTTACGTTCTCAACAGGGACTTCGGCAGTGGCAATCAGTTTTGACACGTTGAAGGGTTTCAGGACGTCGAAAGTGAACTTAGTGTTCAAAGTCTTGCCAATGTCATTTGAGTCCCCGTTCTTGTGTATGGTCACTGAGTCGATTGTGACATTCAGGCTAAGGAGGGTGAAGGACACTCTTTGGAGAGTTTGTGAGATTGGAGATAGTAGAGGACTAAAAGGGATCACTTGATTTCCTTGGATATCTGGTTGTATATCTGACAAGTATACGGAGAGTATTCCGTCCTTGGGAAAGATTTGGATAGGGGACACTTGGAAGGCAGCTATCGTCAACCCGGCTATGAGCAGACCTACCAGGCCGTAGTAGACCATCTTTCTGGTCGCCAGATCCATCAGTCTATTCCTCCTACGTTAGGGTCACTCTGCCAATTAACTCAACGATTTTGAACACCTGTTCTAGATTTTGACATGTTCTAAGGTCTCTGCCTCCAAGTCTTGACAGCTTCAAACCAGAATATCGCGGAGCCAAGCCCTCCGAAGAGGAGGCCGAAGAACGCGAAGAAGTCTATCGTTACGAGGTTCAGAGCGTAGTATATGGTTAGGACTGTGAAGAGGACGGCATACAGGGAGAATCGGGGCACGAAGAACTGGCCGGGAAGCTTCATGAACTGCTTGAGAACGTCCACTTTTACCTCTTTGATCAGCTTGTACCCTCCAGAGTCACGGGAGACAAGGCCGAGGTCTCGAAGCTTGTCCAGATGGTAGAGAGCGAGGGTGGGGCTTGAGAAGTTCAAGGCTCTCTGAGCCTCTCGGACTCCGACTGTCTGGTTGGAGGCGTTCATCACGAACCAGTACACTCTCAGAGTATTGCCTTTGAGCTCGCTCGCTATCCTGTCAGCGCTGACCTCAGTCGAGCCCGTGGACATGGTTAGCCGATCTAGATTTTGGTTAAGGATTGAGAGAGGTAGTTAAGGGTAGACTGTCCATGCGATGGACTGTGAACCTAAAACGGGCATCTCGTCGACTTAGGCAATTGAACCAGAATCCTGTCTCCGATGCAATCTGACTGTAGAATCACGACGGCCCTGACCCTCACTCGCGACCTAAGCGTGGACGTTTAACCTACTTCATGAAGTCCAAGTTGCGCTTCTTTTTCTTCTGCCTTGGTGAGATTGATGGGGCAAGCTGTTGATCGGAAGTACTGGAGAAATCTTCTAGGGCAATTCGAAGCTGAATGTTAGTGCGTTAGGAGACATAGCTTCGAAGCGGACGGTGCTAGGAATTGTGCTCTGAATCATGGACGAGACATACTCCTTCGTGAAGATGGAGAAGTTGAGATTGACATCGTGGTGGACAGTGTAGAAATGTGTCTTCCCATCATAATGATGTTTACATGCGTCAAAGTGGCTCGCCCAGACGTCCATATACTCAACGACAGTTCTAGGGCTAATCTGTTGAAACAGAAATAGGATCTCTTCTCGCCCGGTGGTCTCGCCGAGCCTCTTGGCGATCTCAATGATCCTTTCCTTTTGCATCGGCTGAAATATTTCTCTGAGGAGGTCCTTGTTGACAGGGAGAAGTTTCAATCTGCCCGAAAATTGTCCCCAGCTCGCGTACCGGGCGAATATCTGGGTGACGAGAGTGTTTAGAGTGACCTTGCTTCTCCGGGCTTCATCTTCAAGAATTATGCGGACATCGCTGGGGACCCTAAACGATACCGTGTCGGTCTTGACCCTTGGTCTGGAAGACCGAGTATGACTCACAGGATCCGCTCCCGGCTAAAGGGGTACAAATCTCTCGGACAGCGGGCTCCATTCTGTCACTACGCGAATAAAGCTTTCTTCAGAAAAAAGGTAGAAATCATTCTTTGGACGATTATGGATACCCTTCGATATATCAAACGACTTCCACTCTTGTATATCCAATTGTAGCTTCCGGAAAGCCTCGGAGAATAAATAGAGCTAAGCACACGCCTAGAGCTTCGCCGCATAGCAAATGAACCCTTTAGTCTTAGAGCGCTTCTCCAGTGGCGTGGCTAAGGCTCTACAAGAGGAATAGAAAGGGGGAGGGGAGGCGCGTGTTGCGCGCCTGTTCTAGAGTTTCTGTACGGTGAAGGTGTATGTTGTTGGGCTTCCTGAGACTGCGCCCGTGACGCCGTTCGTGTCGGTGAACATCGCACTGATGGTTGCTGACACAGTTTGTCCAGAGGTACCACTGTACGTGCAGGTCAGGCTGAAGGTTGCGTCCATTCCTGCTGGCAGGGAAGCCGACAGTGGAAGCATGTTGCCGCCGGTGCACATGATTGTATTAGCTGTTCCTGAGACTGTGAGCGAGCCGCTAAGCATCACATCTAACGTGTCATAGCTGTGTATTGTGACGCTGTACACAACCGTCCCGCTGCCGAGCGTGGGATCACCGTTGTCCGGTGTATTGGTGAAACCGAATGCTGTTATCTTCGGAATGCTCGCGACGACCAGAAGCTCACCGCCGTCACCGCACGTGGTGAAGGCAGTGTTGCCGTTTCTCGGGGTTGCTGGATTGTAGGTCGCAGTCCAGAAGTAGAAGCCAGTAGCCGATGGAGTGAAGAGACCAGAAGTGGCCGATTGGGGAGTCACACCCGGACCAATCTTAACACCGAGGAAGGATCCAGCCAGACTATTGCAGGTCGGAATATTAGTCGCGACGGGACCATAAACTTTGAAGTCGACAGTGCCGTCGACAGTCGAAGCTGTACTCAACGTCACAGTCGCGGTGTCAGTCGCGGAACCACCTAAGGTTATGGGTGTGGGTGAGACGCTTGTCAATATCGTTGCTGTTGGGCAAGTTGCGAGAGCACCTTCGGCGTAATCCTTCAGAGTAGCAGTGACCGAAGGGGAGGTCCTCGTGTCAAAGATGAACCTGTTGATGCAAGGCGGGTTTGACCCGAACAGACCGGTGAGGTCTATTCCTACTTCAAAGAATTCTGCAGTGGCTAAGGTGTTTGGACCCGAGGTTTTGTCTTGAGTGGACCATGGGGTGGAGATGGAGACTGTGTTCGATCTTGAACAGAAATTGCCTGTCATGTCAGCCGTACGACAGTCAGCACCACCGGTAGCTGTGATGTTCATAAGCGGGCTACTGCCACCTACCCATTCGAACGCATTGAGGGTGGTAACGGTTCCGCCGGTAGAGAATTCTCCGACAAACAGTATGTCACCTACTACGTGTGCGCCAGTAAAGCTCACGGCACCTTTGGTGCTGGAACAGGCAACAGTTGGGTCCTGTAACAGCCAGAGGCCTAAATCGCCTGCACCGTTGTTCGTAAAGCGCTCGAATCCTCCATAGACCAGTAAGTGGCCCATCCTGGGGCCAGACTGGGGTATTATGGCGAGGCTGTAGGAATGCAGTATGTCGTCCTTGGGAGTAAGGTTGCCGGAAGGTGTACACTGCCACCCAGCATTAGCGATGTCCAGCGTGTCTTTACTACCCGTCGTGAACGTGGTGAGGTCGGTCACGGCATGAGGCCCGTCATTAACCCAGTGGGCGTCCAGTGCTCCGGCAGGCAGCGGCTGCGTAACTCCACTGGTATCGAAGAGTGCTCCCCAGTCTGTGGGGAAGGTCCCTGAGGAGTCTTTGACGATGTTCCCGTCCAGTTCGAAGACTCCCGCGTTACCCACATCAGTTAGTGCGAACGCCCGAGTGAAGAGTGGTACCGCGATCGCTAGTGTCATCAGCGTTATTACGATGGCAGCTTGCATGTACCGTTTCGAAACTAGCCATTTTGTTCGGTATGAAATATCTCCAATTGTAGACAATATTTTTCTGCTCTCAGTCTTTCGAGGAGGCGTTAAAGAATGCGAGCAATCGAATGCAAGAAGAATCATCTTTCCGCAATACAGAGCAAATAGCTGCAAGTATCATCTATCTATCTGAGGCAATATAGCAACAGATTCAGAAAGATGGAATCCCGAGCCTCCCAGAGATGTACGGAAAGTGCTCGGAAAAATGAGAAAAAGAGGGGATTTTGAGCGGTTGTTTCCTACTTCGCCATTGGCCCTAGCTGCTCGTGCAGGTTACGCTTGCCGCTGGTACTGGGCCATTCGAGGTGGCGGGACTGAACGCACAGGTTACGGTGAGGACGACTGTTGGCGATGGTTGCTCCACAGTTATGACGGCACTGATGAACGACATGTCAGTGATGATCTCAGTCCACGAAGAGTTGGGACAGTCCGGCGCACCCGGAATCGGAGTAGTTGGTGAGTTTGTTGTTACGCTGAACGGGGTGTTGCCATTCTTGAGTTCGCTGGTGGGTATCGATACGCTCCCAGTTACGGTGACGGGTGCTGGATTTTGTCCAGGAGCCTGGAACGTGTTGCCGCCGGGGTTTCCGCATGTACCCGTGGGGTTCGCGACCGCCGAGATGTTGACGAGTACGTCGCCGAACCCGAGCCCAGAAAGTTCACCGGACGCTGTAAGGGTTAGACCATTGTCCGTGAATGCAGGCTTGGAGTGATCACCTTTCAAGTGTACGCTAGAAGCGAATGCTGGAGTGGTGAGCACTGTGGCGAGGGCAAATAGGGTGAAGATAGCCCATATTTTACGCATTTTTTTCTCTCCTTTGTTCTTGGGTATTTTTCTCATCGCGCCCCTCCTCGGCGCTCTTGGACAAGCTTGCTTGGAAAGAAATCCTCTGCAAATTGCCAGGCAACGCTCGCTTGGAACGTATTTGAAACGCCAGCAAACGACTGCAGGAAAAACAGAGTCGTTGCATGAAAGTGCATGACAGCAGTCTAAACTCCACCCACGAGGGATTTCCTAAAGGGTAATCAATCAGAGACACGATTTACTCCATTCTTGCGCTCCACGGCACAGTCGGACTTGACTCTCTGCTCTACGCGTGGCGGGGAGCTTAAAACGCGGAATCGCTTCAACAAACGTTGAGCATAGTTGAAAGCTGTTCGTTTCCACGAATTCGGTGGACCCGAGAAGCTACGATACGAGGAAACCCCCGACCCGAAAATAGGCCCGGCAGAAGTTCTGATAAAAATCAGAGCGTGCGCATTGAACCATCTAGACATTTGGGCAAGAGGGGGAACAAGAAGCGAGAGGATTCCCTTACCACACATATCAGGGTCTGACATTTCGGGGGAAATCACTGAAGTCGGGGACCTGGTCAGCGGGCGTTCGAAGGGCGAGAAAGTTCTGGTCGCGCCCGGAATAAGCTGTGGAGTCTGTGATTATTGCAGCAACGGCTGGGACAGCCTATGCGAGTTTTACAAGATCATTGGATACGAGACTCAAGGCGGCTATGCCGAGTACGTTGCTGTCCCTGCAAGGAATCTTCTTCCAATTCCTGACAAGCTTAGTTTCGACCAAGCTTGTTCTGTTCCCCTAGTTTTCTTGACAGCCTGGCACATGCTCGTAACTAGAGCACATCTGGTTCCAGGGGAGACGGTTCTAGTCTGGGCGGCGGGAAGTGGCGTTGGGAGTGCTGCCGTCCAAGTTGCTAAACTGTTAGGCGCGAAAGTCATAGCTACTGTTGGGAATGATACGAAGAGAGAGAAGGCTCAGAGGCTCGGAGCAGATTTCGTTCTCAACCACCAAACTCAGGACATACCCAGCGAAATCAAACGAATAACAAATGGACGAAAGGTCAACGTTGTCTTCGACCATATTGGAGAGGCAACGTGGGAGAGGAGCATGAAGTCGATGGCTCCCGCTGGACGGTTAGTCAACTGCGGGGTCACAAGTGGTGGAAAAGCTGAGGTCGACATCAGATACGTCTTCGTCAAACAGTTCTCGCTAATGGGGTCATTTATGGGGGGGCGAGGAGAACTTCTCAAAGTTCTCGGCTTTTTCGAAGACGGGAAACTCAAGCCCGTGGTCGATTCAATCTTTCCACTCGCGGAAGCTGCGAAGGCTCAGGTGAAGATGGAGAAGAGCGAGCACTTTGGAAAGATAGTCCTCAAAGTCTAAGGGAATTTTTTAGAATCAGCGATTGATCTGGTACAGCCTACTCCGGTACCGAGGTTGTAGCAAGCTTTCCGTCGACGACTTTGACGAATAGATAGCGGTTGTCTCTGAGAATGATGGTCACTTCATTCTCCCCCTCTTCAATCTCCAAGATCTCTTGTCCTTTGATCCCGTCATACTTTGCCAACGTGCGATTCGCCTACTTCATCGTCTCCAATGATCTAGCCACATAAAGATGACGCTGTTGTTTCGGAAAAGTTCCCGAAAAAAAATCACGCAATCTGAATCTTCAGAGAAGGCGACTTACCTGATGCCTCTCCCCGCTCAGTAAAGACGTGCTTGCCCCACTTGGCACTCACACTAGCTGCTAGACTGTGATCGCCTTTGCCAAGCGAGTTCGCGGGCAGCTCGAAGCTCCGCGTCACATTGAACATCATCTCTCTAGCTTCCTCCTCGGTCTTCGGATAGAGGATAGTCTCGAACTCTGTCGCGACAGTCATCCACACACGGTGAGGTATCTCTGGGTTCCGGGTCCAGAAGAACACGGCCCTTCGGACAAACTTCTCTTCCTTCAAAGGCTTAGCGAGCAATCGAACTCCCGACTTCCGCAGTTCAACTCTGAAAGCCATCCGTAGTCCACCATCATGCTGGTCGTAGGCGGCCTCCCAGAACTTCTGATGGAAGTTTCGGCGGACGACACCGTCAAGGCGGAAACCCACCGTAAAAGCGAGATTGTCGTCAACCTTCGCCTTCTGCGGCGAGCACTTGACCGCGACCTGCTCGATGCGCGCCCAGCTGCCCGCGTCCTGCTTCACAATAGATTTCTGCAATTTCTCCCACCAGGCCCGAGGATCGCGGTTTCAAGCCTTCACGCTGAAAAACCTTGGCATTTGTTGCAACAGCTCAAGCCATTATAAGAACAGCCAGAGAGAACCCAGTCTCGATCATGTCATCAAACCGTCCGAGATATGGTTTCGATCGATACTCCAGCGTTCGCATAGCCTATGGACCAAGTTTCGCACCTGATGGTCAGCATGTCTCGTTCATAAGCGACATTACCGGAGTCCCGCAGGCCTGGATTCTAGACCTTGCAACTAGTCGAATCGACCAGTTGACACTTTTCAACGAGCGCGTCTCTTCAGCGGTCTTTTCACCGACCGGCGTAAACCTGGCACTCTCTATGGACCCTGGGGGCAGTGAGAGACACCAAATCTGGACTTTGGATATGGAGAGTCTCGCTGCGAAGAAATTGACTGTTGGGGACGATTGGATTCGGGTTTTCGGCTCCTTTTCTCCCAGCGGTGAGTCGTTGTGCTATGCCTCAAACGAGAGAGATGAGAAATTCTTTGACATCTATACAAGCGCTCTTGCAAGCGGAGAGAAGAATCTCGTCTACCAGAATGATGCGACCAACTATCCCTTAGACTGGGTGGACAAAGATCGAATCCTCTTCACAAAGGCAAACACCAACCTAGACAATGATCTCTACCTACTCTGGCCTGAAACTGCGGAAACGGCCCACCTCACCAAGCACTCGAATGAAGCCAGCTTCGATTATGCCGGCCACGCCAAGGACATGAGCACGCTGTATGTTATGACCAACAAAGACCGGGAGTTCCTCCAGCCCGCCACAATCGACGTGGGAACTGGACATTTGGATTATCTGATCGAAGAGGACTGGGACGCGATAGGGGGCAGTGTCTCCCCTGATACCCGCTTGCTGGCATACTTCCGGAACGTTGATGGAGCGAGCAGATTGCATATCTTTGACCTAGAGAAGAAACAGGATTCTCTGGTCGATGGTCTCCCTCTGGGCGCTTTTGAGTCGCCTGTAGTTGCGGGCCGTAACCTGATGGATTGGAGCCCTGATTCCAAGCATCTCGTATTCAGCTTCCAGGGCCCGAAGCACAACCTGAATCTCTGGCTCTACGACGCCGAGGACCAATCTGTTAGACAAGTGACGTTTGTCCCGACGGCAGCTATTCCAACTTCAAATCTCGTTGAGCCTGAGGGTTTGAGATTTCCCAGCTTCGACGACCTAGTAATTCCGGTCTGGGCCTACCGGCCACCGAATGGTCGCGGACCCCTACCAACGGTCGTCTTTGTCCATGGAGGCCCAGAGAGCCAAGAGACCGCCCGGTTCAATATCATCGTCCAATACCTCGTCAACCGAGGCTTCCTAGTCCTCGCTCCGAACGTGCGCGGCAGCATTGGCTACGGCAAGAAAGGCGTCCATATGGATGATGTGGAGAAACGTCTCGAATCTGTCCGGGACCTAGAGTATCTCGTGAAATGGGCGGTTGGAAAAGGCCTTGCCAAGCAGGACAGAGTAGGTATCGTAGGCGGAAGCTACGGCGGCTTCATGGTTCTTTCGGCATTGACAGAATACCCGGACATATGGGCGGCAGGAGTTGACCTTGTAGGGATCGCGAACTTTGAAAGTTTTCTGGAAAATACTGCGCGTTGGAGACGGCATCTGAGAGAGGCGGAATATGGCAGCCTCGAAAAGGATCGCGAACTGTTCAAGCGAATCTCCCCGATACACCAAGTGGACAAGATCAAGACGCCCCTACTAGTGATTCACGGGGCCAACGATCCTCGGGTCCCGATTGGAGAAGCGGA